>DASXVL010000528.1:0-13825 GCA_036504255.1 Armatimonadota bacterium
GGGATGGCTTCGAACGAGTACGGCTCCCAGAGACGCGGTGTGGACAGGTGGGCAGTAGGGTCTGCCCCCAGGCCTAATGCAAAATAGGGGGATTCAGACAAAAAAGGCGCATGCGCCATAAAGAGGGGTGGTGGATCGTACTGGATTTGAACCAGTGACCTTGGGATTAAGAGTCCCCTGCTCTACCAGCTGAGCTAACGATCCACGCGAACAGAAGTATAGAAAAAATTCCGCGCATTGTCAAGCGATCAGTTCAGGTATTGAGCGCGCATTCGTCCACACCCCAAACCACGCCCTTGACGAGTCGCGCATGTTTTCTTATAATTAACAACATAATGCCGGATGGCGCAATTGGCAGCGCACCTGATTCTGGATCAGGGGGTTCTAGGTTCGAATCCTAGTCCGGCAGCCACATTTTCATGAATTTCACGCTCGGAATCACCTTCCGGGCGTGATTTTTTTTGCCTCAGGGAGCACAACACGTGCACGCGGGGTGTCACCCGGCATTGCATATTGACCCACCATCAGCACCTAACCGTGACCCACCCAGCCGTGGCCGTTCGCCAGCGACGCCACAAGCCTTCACGCGCGTTTTGAGGTCAGCCTGAACTCTGCAGGCTACGCAACGGTGGGTCAGATCGGCAGCCGATTATCCCCACAAGCGGGTCATTATTGCACGCTGGTTCACAGACTACCCCTTAGCCCGTCCAAAGGTCGGCAGTAGAAGCTCTGGACGGTCCTTCCGCCTTATCCGGTTATCAGACATACGTATTCTGGCTTAGTTATATTATCGCATGTTATACTCTCTAACAAGGAAAATGCAGGTATGGCTAGCAGCCCACGGATAAAGTCGCTTACCGTCTCGCTTGATCTTTTTGCCTAGGCTACCACACGAGATCCGCGTATTTACTGCCAGTACAGTTGCGGATCTCGTGTGGCAACCTGAACGAAAATCTCTACGCGATCCGGCAACCGCCTTTATCCGCGAACTGCGAGGGTTTTGTTGATAGGTACGCCGCATCTATGCGAATGCTTGATGATCGGGAATGGGATGCTAGCATGACATACGATGAGAAGTCTGTGCGAGTGCCTCAATGGTCATCGTTTCATCCCCCCTGTGCGGATGATGCGTTGGCCAGTGCGGAACGCTACCTGTCCATTATCAACAATCAACAGGATCTGGTCTGTCGCTATGCGACGGATCTCACCCTCACCTTTGTCAACGATGCGTTTTGTCGTTTTTTTGGCCAATCACGCGACGAGTTGATCGGGATGCCGCTGTTGGCGCTGTTTCCTACCGTCAAGCAAGATGAATTCGGCCAACGATTAGCACGTTTGACCACGGAAACCCCGGATGTCCTGACGGAGCGGCCGGCGGTGGCGCATAATGGTGCCGATCGATGGCAGCAATGGTGCGATCGTGCGGTTTTTGACAGTGCGGGACGGATTGTTGAATACCAGGCCGTCGGGCGCGATATCACGACGCGGAAATACCTGGGTGACCATTTACGTGAACGTGAGGAACGCTATCACGCGATTGTGTCTAATGTCGCCATGGGCATCTGCCTGGTTGATGCATATGGGCAATTTCTGGAGTGTAACCCCGCGTTTGTGCAGATGACCGGGTATATCCCCGAGGAATTGGTCATGCTGACACTCTCGCAGGTAACATTTCCTGCGGATTGGGAGCAGGAGCAAGAGCATTTTCTCCCCCTGTGGGATGGCAATAGTACTGGGTATAGCCTTGAAAAACGGTTAATTACGAAAAGCTGCACGCCGGTGTGGACGCTGGCGATGACGACCCTTATTCATGGGCCTGCTGGCGAGCCGCAATATGCCGTGCAATTGCTGGAGGATATCTCCGTCCGCAAAGAAGCGGAACGCATGCGCGGCGAATACGAAGAGAAACTGCGCGCGCTCACCCTCAACGCCACCCTTGCCGAGGAACGTGAACGCCGGCGCATCGCGCAAAATCTTCATGATCAGATCGGGCAATCGCTTGCCATCGCGCGCATGCAACTTGGGAAGATCAGCATAGCGTTGGGCGCCTCGGATGCGCCATTGCACCAGGATATCGAAGATACGCGGACACTGTTGAGTGAAGCGTTGGATTATTCACGGACTGTCACCAGCGAATTGAGCCCGCCGATCCTGCATGAACTCGGTCTGGTTCCGGCCCTGCGTTGGCTGGCCAAGCATTTCAGCGATCGCTATCATCTCCCCACACGGTTAGCAGCGGAGGGAGCCCTTCCGGTACTGACGCAGGAGGCGCGGGTCGTGCTCTACCATACCGCTCGCGAACTCCTCTTTAATATCGTGAAACATGCGCACGCCTCCCACGGGCAGCTGGTGGTGCGACACGAGGGTGAGGCGGTAATGCTGACCGTGACGGATGACGGGAACGGTTTTCCGCAGTCAGTCTCAGCGACCGGGAGCGAAGGGTTCGGACTCTTCAGCGTCCGTGAACGTGTGGGGCAGTTGGGCGGCAGCCTCGTGATCGAGACGGGGACAACTCGGGGAACGCGGTGTCTGGTGCGCGTACCCGTCAGCGCCGTGACGAAAACACAGGAGTATCATCGATGAGTTTGAGAATCGTGATTGCCGACGATCACACCCTGATGCGCGCCGGACTGCGGTCGCTATTGGAGCGCGATTTACACCATACGGTTGTCGGGGAAGCCAGTAACGGGCGTGACGCGCTCGAACAGGTCAACGCCTGCACGCCGGAGCTGGTCATCATGGATATTGGCATGCCCGAACTGAATGGTATCGAGGCGTCCCGGCATATTATGGAAACGCATCCGCTGACAAAAATTATCGCGCTTTCCATCCATGCGGATGTCGATTATGTGGTGGAAATGCTGAAAGCCGGCGCAAAGGGCTATCTGCTCAAGGATTCAGCGCTTGAGGAACTGCAACTCGCGATTCAGTGCGTCTTTAACGGACAAACGTATCTCGCACAGCGACTCGCCACCCAGGTCTTTGATGATTACCTTCGCCGTGTCACACCGCAGCAGCAGCATACCGCCTATGATGTGCTCACGCCGCGCGACCGCGAGATCGTGCAGTTATTGGCTGAGGGTCACACCAGCAAGGAGATCGCGGACCGGTTGTCACTCGCGGTCAGCAGTGTGGAAACCTATCGCTCGCACATCATGGCGAAACTCAATTTGCGCAGCATCGCGTCGCTCACGAAATATGCAATCCGCGAAGGCATTACCTCCATCGACGCCGAGTAAACGTCGATCGGCGTTACTGTAGGAAGCAGATGGCATTGCGGGTCGCCGAAGCGGCGATAACGCTCGCGTAACTGCCCTCGGCGACGCGCGGGACATCGATCACGCGCACCACCTGGGAAAAGCCCTCGGCGTCGGGGAGCAATTCCGCCAAGCTGTTCGGCGTGCGCATGAAGAAATCGTGGTTAAATTCGGTGATCTGATCGTCAGGATAGATGGCGAGAAAGATAATCTGTGATTCGACCAAGTCGAGGAAAAAGTGCGTGCCATAGGAGACTTCCGGTAAATGTCCGGCTTCTTCCCGCGCGATTTCGATCAGCACGGCAGCGTTGCTGAGATCAGCGTACCCCACGTTGACGCCGAGATCGATATTGCTGCTGCCCCAACGCCCCGGCCCCATCATAATGACTTTGCCGTCAACAATCTCCGGCACATCATTGAGCCGGCCGATCAAGCGCCCGACCGATTGTTTCATTTCCCGGTCGACAATACGTGAATAGGCAATCGGATCAACGTACACGATATACCGGATATTATGTACTTCGCCGCCATTCATCATGGCATTGGTGCGGAAGAGTATGCGGCTGTTCGGCAACTCTTCAAAGGCGACAAGTTTCTCGGTCGGACCGGGGAAGTAAAGCGGTCGGCACTGCAACAGGTTCACGCGGATGCGCCCCTGGGCATCAACTGATGCGGTAAATTCCGTATCGACCGGATGGCCATACGCGCGTTCCAATACGACGAGCATTTTGTCGATCACTTTGACGAACGGGGTTTTGCGAATCAAATTATTGAAGGTCACCAGCATCTGCCCCGGCGTAGCCGTCAGGTAATGGCTAATCGGGTCGCTGATGCCCCCTTCCGAGAGAATCGAGACGAGGTAATGCAAATACTGCTGATGCGTTTTTTCGATAACTTCCGTGTAGGGAAGCGTGACCATGGTGTTACGCTGTAAATCCAGCACATCCGCCTGGCGTTGCGAGTAGCGTTTGATGCGATAGCCGATCTCCGGGCGGAGACCGGGATTGCTCACCGCGATCATCCGGGGATAATCGACATCCACCCGGTCGACCGCGCGCGTACCCAACCCATATACCAGGCGGATCACCCCGCGATTCGGATCGATTCGGTCACTCCAGGCGTAAAGATTCCGCGAGAAGGCCACGCCGGCCAGTACAGGAAAGAAGAATTGCCCCTGGGGCATCCCGGCCACGCGCTGCACCAATACCGCCATCTGTTCATCGCTTTCGCCTAACCCGCGCTTGCGACGGTAGCGCAACACATTGGGGTTCAATGCGCTGGCATACACCAGTTTGATGGCGGTCAGCAATTCGGCGAGTCGTTCCTCCGGATTACCTTGATTGGTACAGAATTCACTGCGATATTTGCCCGCAAAAGCATTGCCGAAGCCATCTTCCAACAGACTGCTCGAGCGCACGATAATGGGCGCCTGCCCATAGTATTCCAGCATACTGCGGAACTGCTCGATGATTTGGGTGGGAAAGGCGCCGGCAAGGAAGCGTTGTTCGACTTTGGCGAACGCCTCGTGGCTCAAATGCGCATCGTGGGCCAATTCCAACCGCAGGCGGAAGAGGTCATTCGTCACCAGGAAGGTATAGAACACGTCGGAGCCGATATAAAAGGAATCGTGCTCTTCGAGGATTTCCCGAAAATTCACGCCATCCTCTTTGCCGTGCTTGCGCAGGATGCTCCGCGCCAGAAGCATACCGGCGGCTTTTCCGCCGATACGCCCGGACCCGATGAGGCGTTCGCGGATATCAATGAGGGTATCCGGCGTAAAATACTCATCGGTCAAGCGTTCGAATTCGGGATGATGCCCCACGATCATGCGGGTGAACTCTTGCTGAAGCGCCTGCAACTCCGGGGTCACCTCCCGGCACTCCTCGTCCAGCCCGCAATATTGCATGAGTTTGTGGTAGACGCTCTCCCAGGGGGCGATGGAGGGAATTGCCCAGCGCAGCGGGTTCTTTTTCGCCAGTCGGGAGATCCCCGCCGCATCCCCACTGGTTGACAGCGGCGACCAGTGGCCTTGCAGTACGAGGTGGGGTAGAAACATCTGCTGTGAATAGCGGTCCCAGACTTTGAGCGGATGCACATACATCCGTTCCGCGACGTGATAGACATCGATCAGCAGTTGCGTCGTATCGCGGATACGCGCCACTGCGCTGTGCGCGTGCAAGCCGCGTGTCAACGCAAAGTAGGCGATGGTGTGGAGCTCAAAGAGGAAGGGACAGGTGATCTGAAAAAAATTCGCTAATTGTTCGTCTGTCGCCCAGTGTTCGACCAAGGAGGACAGGTTGTCAAAGACGTAGAAGACGCCTTCCCCGCGTTCCTCAATGAGATTATGCACTAACCGGGAGAAGTTGTCGAACCCGGAACTGGGGTCTAATTCGATGAGTTCGACACCCGGCATATCCGGTAGCACCGGGGCATGTGCGGCGAATCGCACATAGACAACAGGTCGCCCATGTTCCAGACTTTCATTGATGAATGGCTCAGTGAAAAATTGGTAATCTTCAAGACGGTCAACTTGCCAGACGACGTTATCGCCTAAGCGTAACCCCTGGATGACCTCATCGAAGGCGTCAATCCCGCTGGAAGCCGTTGCAGATGCCATAAGTCTCTCCGAGCGAAGCTTCGTCTCAAACCGTCGCATGTGACCCGAAGGCCCCAACAGCGAAGCTCGCCGTGCTTGGTGTCAATTGCAGAGCGTGATGCAGATGCCGGTCGGAATGCCGCATCATTCGAAAGGTGACGCACCGAGACAGCGCTTTGCCGTTGACATGAAGCCAACGGCTGTGTCGATTATACCAGTAACACACGGGGCGACACCAGTCATTCTGCGAAACAGTTGCGTTCATTGCATTTGTCATCAGTGCGGCATAGCGTTCTCTGGCGAAGCGCGGGGCAAAACGCTTACCGAAACGCGCCCATGGCCGTATTTATCAACGGTCATGGGCGCTCATAACCTTTCACCCGCAGGCTACTATGCATTCCAGAACGCTTATGAGGGTTGGCGGGAGTATTCCGTGAGGTAGGCGTCAATCGCCTGCGCGGCACATTTGCCGTCGCCCATGGCGAGAATGACCGTGGCCGCGCCGCGAACGATGTCACCCCCCGCAAAGACACCGGGGATGCTCGTCTGCCCGTGGGCATCCACCTCGATATTGCCCCACCGGTTCAGCGTTAACTCAGGCGCGGTCGCGGTAAGCAGCGGGTTGGCCTGCGTGCCGATGGCGACGATGACGATCTCACAGGGGATGATAAATTCTGATCCCGGTATTGCCACTGGTCGCCGACGTCCGCCAGCATCAGGTTCGCCAAGTGCCATGCGCTGGCACTGCAGGCCGGTGACCCATCCCTGTTCATCGCCAAGCACCCCGATTGGGGCCACCAACAACTCGAAGTGAATCCCTTCTTCCTTAGCTTGATGCACCTCCTCCGCGCGCGCCGGCATCTCCGCCAGCGTGCGCCGATACGCAATGGTCGCCTCGGTCGCCCCCAGCCGTTTCGCTGTGCGCACGGAGTCCATCGCCACGTTGCCGCCGCCGACCACCACCACGCGCTGCCCTTTCAACACCGGGGTATCCACCTCGGGGAAAGTGTAGGCGGCCATGAGGTTGACGCGGGTCAGGTATTCATTCGCCGAATAGACGCCCTTGAGGTTCTCGCCCGGCACCTGCATGAACACCGGCAATCCGGCGCCGTTGGCAATGAAGACGGCATCATACATCTCGCGCAACTCGGGCAAGGTGTACGTCTTACCGACCACCACGTTGCACTCGATCTTCACCCCTTGCAGCTCCAGACGGCGCACCTCCTGCTGCACGATCGCTTTCGGTAAACGAAATTCGGGGATGCCGTACATCAACACGCCGCCGGGCGTATGAAACGCCTCGTAGATGGTGACCGCATGTCCCTGCTTCACGAGCTCGCCGGCAGCGGTGAGCCCGGCCGGGCCCGACCCCACCACGGCGACCTTCTTGCCGGTGGGGGCCGCGGGGGCGGTGGCAACCGCGTCACGGTGGTTGCGCGCCCAATCAGCGACGAATCGCTCCAGGTACCCTACCGCGACCGGCGCGCTTTTTACCCCACGCACGCAGCGCTCCTCGCATTGTGTTTCCTGCGGGCAGACGCGTCCCGTGACGGCAGGCAAGGCATTGTCGTTCAGCAGGCTTTGCGCGGCGCCGGGGAGATCGCCATTGACGATGGCGTTGATGAAACGCGGGATATTCACCAGCACCGGGCAGCCATCAATGCATTGAGCCGACTTACATTGCAGGCAGCGCTGCGCCTCCAGCAGGGCAAGCTGTTCACAGAATCCAAGATTGACTTCGGCAAAATTGCGCGCTCGTTGCTGTGGATCCTGCTCCGGCATGCGTTGCCGGGTGATGGCCATCCGTTCTTTGGGGGTCATCTTCTCGTTTACGGACATGTAAGTTCCTCGACCGCTATCAAAAACACGCCGCAGTGCAATGAGAGCGACACAGCGGCAGAAAAATTATAGGCTGACACGGCAATTATTTGTATGCCGGTCCAGCGCCTGTTGTTCAAATGTGCGATAGGTACCCAGGCGGTCACGCAGTTCGACAAAATCAACGAGATGTCCGTCAAATTCCGGACCATCCACACAGGCGAACTTTGTTTTCCCGCCCACGCTCACCCGGCAGCCACCGCACATACCGGTACCATCGATCATAATGGGGTTGAGGGAGACGATAGTTTTTATGCCATGCGGACGCGTCAGTTCGGCCACGGCGGACATCATGGGCACCGGACCAACGGCATAGACGACGGATACGTTCGTCTGACGAATGATGTCGGTCAGGGCGTCGGTGACAAATCCTTTGCGGCCATAGGAACCATCATCCGTACATGCGATCACCTCACCATACAGGCGCAACTCATCCTCAAAGATGATCCACTCGTGCGAGCGCCCCCCGATGATGCTGGTGACCGGCACGCCAAGGTGCGCCAAGCCCTGGGCAATCGGATGAACGACCGCCGTGCCGACGCCGCCTCCAACACAGACCGCAGATCCTCGGGCGATCAGCTCCGTCGGATGGCCGAGGGGGCCGACTACCGCGCTGATGACCTCGCCTGGTTGCATGTCGGCAAGTTCGCAGGTACTTTTGCCCACCGTCTGGATCACCAGTGTGATGGCGCCGGTGACCGGATCGGCGTCAGCGATGGTCAAAGGGATGCGTTCCGCGCCATCGCCCCGTCGGACTATGACGAATTGCCCGGGGCGGCGAATCCGCGCGATGCGTTCAGCCATCACCGTCAACCGGATCACATTCGGGGCTAATGATGTTTTCGCGATAATCGTATGCATCGTTGATCTCCATCGAATGTCCAAAACAGGAGCCGCCCGGGCGGAAGCGCGTGTGCATTCCGCCCGGGTCGGTTGGCTGGGAGCCCCAAACGGCGTTACACGAGCCCCTGGCTGATCATCGCATCGGCGACTTTGCAAAAGCCGGCGATGTTGGCGCCCATGACATAGTTATCGGGTTGGCCGTATTCCGTTGCCGCAGCGCGGGCATTGTCGTGGATGCTGGTCATGATTTGCTGCAGACGGGAATCGACTTCCTCGCGTGTCCAAGACAAACGCATGGAATTCTGCGACATTTCCAGGCCGGAGGTCGCCACGCCGCCAGCGTTCGCCGCTTTTCCGGGTGCATAAAGGAAGTTCTTCGCCAGAAAGACTGCTATCGCTTCCGGGGTACTGGGCATGTTCGCCCCTTCCGCGACCAGGGAGCACCCATTGTTCGCGAGCGTGACCGCATCGCTGCCGTCCAACTCGTTCTGCGTGGCCGAGGGGAAGGCGCAGTCGCACTTCACCGACCAGGGGCGCTGGCCTTCGGCGTATTGGGTGCCCGTAAACTGTTCGACATACTCGGCGATGCGGCCGCGACGCGCGTTCTTGAGCTCCATGATCCAGGCCAACTTCTCGGCGTCGATTCCCGCGGGATCGTAGATGCTGCCGTTCGAGTCGGAAAGCGTGACCACCTTGGCCCCGAGTTCGTTGAGCTTCTCGACGGTATACTGCGCGACATTGCCCGATCCGGAAACGGTGCACACCTTGCCGGCAAAGGACTCCCCGCGCGTCTTTAGCATTTCTTGCGCAAAGTAGACACAGCCATAACCGGTGGCTTCAGGTCGGATCAATGAGCCGCCCCAATTCAGGCCTTTACCGGTCAAGACGCCGGTGAATTCATTGGTAATGCGTTTATACTGACCAAACATATAACCGATTTCCCTGCCCCCGACACCGATATCACCGGCCGGCACGTCGGTGTCAGGCCCAATGTGACGATACAGTTCGGTCATAAACGACTGGCAGAAGCGCATCACTTCCGCGTCGCTCTTGCCCTTGGGGTTAAAATCGGAACCGCCCTTAGCGCCGCCCATGGGCAGAGTGGTCAGGGAATTCTTAAAAACTTGCTCGAAGCCGAGAAATTTGATAATCGACAGGTTTACTGACGGGTGGAAGCGCAGCCCGCCTTTATACGGACCGATGGCGCTGTTGAACTCCACGCGATAGCCCCGATTGACCTGCATCGTTCCCTCATCGTCCTGCCACGGTACGCGGAACATCAGGACACGCTCGGGTTCGACGATGCGCTCAAGAATCGCCTGGCTCTGGTATTTCTGATGACGATCGACGACCGGGGCGATCGTGTCGAACACCTCGGCGACGGCCTGAAGAAACTCTCTCTGGCCCTCATTCTTGCGTTCGGTGCTCTCAAACACCTCGGCAACATAACCACTCTTGAGTTGTGTGCTCATAGTTCCTCCGTTTGTATAGGTATGGATTGAATCGTAGACGAAACATACACGGGAAGGGTTGTTTGGTGGATGGCTTACACCCATCCGCGCAGTTTACAGGCCTCGGCGACACGCTGGACCGCCACCATGTAGGCGGCAACGCGCGTGTGCAACCCTATCCCATCGCGCATGTTGGCCACCTTCCAGAAGGCCTCCGTCATATTGGCATCCAAGCGCTGGTGCACGGTCTCCAGATCCCAGTAGTACCCGCTGATGTTCTGCACCCACTCGAAATAGGACACGGTGACGCCGCCCGCATTGCACAAAAAGTCCGGGATGACGAACACCCCGTTCGCATGCAGAATTTTATCCGCCGCCGGCGTCGTGGGACCATTGGCAACTTCCGCGACAATCTTGGCCGTGATACTGGCCGCATTGATCGCCGTGATGACATTTTCCAGCGCAGACGGACAGAGCACGGTGACATCCAGCTCCAACAATTCGGCATTACTGATGGGCTGTGCGCCCGGAAAGCGGGCGACGGAGCCGGTGGCGCGCTTATAGTCTTCCAGCGCCGTGCAATCCAGACCCTGCTGGTTGTAGATGCCGCCCCGAGAATCGCTGATCGCCACCACTTTCATTTTCAGTACATCGGTCGCCAGCAAGGCCATATTCACGCCGGCATTGCCATAGCCCTGAATGGCGATGGTGGCGCCTTCCAATTCGAGGTGCAAATATTTCGCGGCTTCCCGCACCATGTAGACCGCGCCGCGGGCGGTGGCGTCTCCCCGGCCCAATGACCCGCCCAGCAGCACCGGCTTGCCGGTGATGACGCCCGGGATGTTGCGCCCACGAATGACGCTGTATTCATCCATCATCCAGGCCATAATTTGTGGGGTGGTGTACACATCCGGCGCGGGGATATCGACGTCATCGCCGATAAAATCACCGATGGCGCGGATGTACCCGCGTGACAGGCGCTCGAGTTCGGATTCGCTCAGCTCTTTGGGGTTGCAGATAATGCCGCCTTTGCCCCCACCGTACGGAAGGCCGACAACCGCCGTCTTCCAGGTCATCCACGCCGCTAACGCACGCACGGTGTCGATCGTCTCTTCCGGGTGGAAACGAATGCCGCCCTTGGTGGGCCCGCACGCATCGTTGTACTGCACGCGGAATCCCTGGAAGATGACGGTGCTCCCGTCATCCATGCGCACTGGTATGGACACCTGCATCTGTCGCAGGGGATTGCGCAAGAGTTGATGCATGGATGCATCGAGGCCGAGCACAACTGCGGCTTCATCAAGCTGTGCTTGCGCAATGTCGAAAGGGTTCAAAGATTCGGTTAACATACGCTTCATCCTTATAGAACGCCTTGGGTGATGTGCGCTGATTCACGCAACTTGCGAGCGATTACTCCTCGGTGCGGGGCATTTTGGCGAAACGCTCCGGCTCCCGCAGCGCGGTGAGATAATTGTTTACCGCCTCTTCCCAGCACCCCCGGCCGTGCAGGATGGCTTCAATAATCTCACGTATTGCCCCCTGCCCTCCGGATGCCTGTGTGATCGAGGCCGCTTCCGCTTTCACTTCGGGTGCTGCATTGGCGACCGCGATGGGGTATCCGGAGATACGGAATGCCAGCAAGTCATTCAAGTCGTCACCGACGTACGCGATTTCGTCGCAGGGCAAATCAAAATCACGCGCAATGGCTCTCAAGCCCATCTCCTTATTCGCATAGCCCGGATAAACTCGGATATCGAGATCGCTTGCACGTTGGGAGATATGTGTCGAGATGCGTCCGGTGACCCAAGCGATTTGCAGACCAAACCAGCTGGCCAAGCGCATTGCGAGGCCGTCACGCGTGTCGAAGAAATGAAGTTCACTTCGGTTGGAGGTATAGCCGATCAGCCCGTTTGTCAGGACACCATCGACTCCGCAGACTAAACCGCGGATGCGAATTGCCTTCTCTTTGGGGATCACCAGTGTGCCTCCAACGTTTCCCTGCGCAGTTACCATCGTATCGCTTCTCCCTGATGTCTGATGTGTAACGATAGTAGGAGAGATTTCGTTCATCGGCTATCTGGTTAGTCTGATCTTCGAATATCACGGTCTTGTGATTTCCCGGAGAAAAGTCTGATATGGTGCGCATTCTGCACATCGAGCAGCCATATGGCTCTGCTGCGGTGTTGTGGTCACTGCAGCAAGAGTGAGGGGGCACATAGAGGCTTGTAGGCAGTCGAAGCAATATCCCGCGAGTTAAATCGAGAATGGAAGTTCACCGGCCTGGAATACAGCGCGAACCCGATGCGCATCCGCTTTCTGGCGCTGGGTGATATCGACCGGATTGCCACGGAAGCATCTACGGCCTCGGGCCTCTGCCGGAGAGCACCTGACCATATCGGGTATCCAGCCTGCACAGTCCTGCTCCTTTCCCTGCTGACTCCCCCGGTCGGGCCGATGTTGGCAAACGATGTCCAGGACGTCATGCAACGCGCGGTCTCGATAGCGTGTGTCATCAGTCGTAAGAAAGGCGGCTAGCTTGTAGTGATCTAACGGTATTCCTCGCAAAACTTCTCATGATTTGTCTGTTCTCTGCTGCATGCTGTCCATCGTCAACGACACGCGTCAAATACCGCTGCTGTATGCTTAATAGTCGAGGGGTGACGGCCATGCGATCATCAGCAAAAGGGAAACCAGACAAGGTCTGGATGCAATCGCCACCGGGAAGCGGTGGAGTAATCATTCCGCCTGACGTACAGGCAAAGACCCGGGAGCACATTGAACAATATGCCGCGGATCATTATGCCGGGAAGTACATCCGACTGGATATACGCTTCCGTGGTATATTCTGCTATATCGCAGCCTATACCGAACCGCCGCCGTATTATCCGAGCCCCAGCTTTCCGGAAACCAAGGAAGAATACCGCGAGCGCATGATGAGTACACCAGCGCCCATCTGCCGCTTGCGCTATCATGGCAAAAGAGATCGCTGGGATATGGCGTTCTACAAATACAGCGACGAGAAATATGAGTTAAGCGTCCTTAATACCGGGACGTTTTTTGGCACTCCCGAGGAAGGGTTTGATACGGCAGCGCAGGTCTACCTGAATTGAGCAGTTAGTCATGGACCTACGGCAGAGCCCAGTCTATTACCCATAAGTATTTTGGACAGAATTTCGCGGTTCCAGGCGTACCCATGGAAGGGTGGCGGTACTTTCAGTGAGCATTTTTGCGAGCCCTAAGTCTTCTCTGGCTTGCTGGAGATGGCCCCATCCTCCGTCGCCAAGGCTTTGGGGACGTGTCCCGCCTTCGCCTGCCCCGAAAGGGGCACGCAGCCACTAGCCACGGTGAAGCAACGCGTAATCCGTGGATCGCGTCACCCTAGACTCTCCCAGCCCTGAAGGGGCTACGGGGTTCGTCACGCCATGGTCCACCCGTTCCGCTCCGCTCCGTTGATGGCTAGTCGTTTACCGTCCCTGGCGGGGCTCGTGACGGTGTCATCGCCCGGCGAAAAAGCATAGGAGGAACGCGTGTCTGCGCGTGGCCTGCCGCTGTTCTCACAGCAAGTACATGCCCTCCTTGGGAAAGCGGCAGTGGCAGGACGCGCCGAGCACAACGGGTATCCAATAGCCCTTAACGCGCCGGCCGCAGACCAAAAAAAAACACCCTACACTTACGTGTAGGGTGTAATTAGATTCCCGGCAGTGACGTACTCTCCCAGGCGATTGCTCGCCCAGTACCATCGGCGCTGGAGGGGGTCACGGAGCTGTTCGGCATGGGCAGCGGTGGGGTCCCTCCGCATC
>DASXVL010000529.1:0-4286 GCA_036504255.1 Armatimonadota bacterium
ATGCTGACCCGTGTTCGTGATATCGCCTGAGCGTTCCCAACTTGGCACCCTGCGCCCTTGCGCCGCACGGATACGGTGGCATGACAGGCGCGCCACAGCGGGCGCGCGCTACGGGCACCAAGAGAAGGTACGACGTGACAACCCGCTACAGCTAAACGCTAAACGCTAGACGCTATACGCTGACATACGCAACATGGCAGCATGCATGACAGCACACAATGCGTATAGCCGGGCGTTTTCCATCCAGCGCTACCGGGGGGAAAACGCACAGACGGGGCGACCGCGGTGTGTGTCGCCCCGTCCATCTCGCGTGCGGGCGCACAGTCGTTATGGCGTCATAATCGCGTGGGGCCTTCGCAACGCGCCAACGATCGCCAGCAGAATCACGGCGCCGACGATTGCCGAGAGCAGGCTCCACAACAGGCCGCCATGGGCGATGCCCAGCATACTGAAGAGCACCCCGCCGATGATCGCGCCGACGATGCCGATGAGGACATTCCCCCAGAATCCTTCACTGACCCCCATGAGCGAACTCGCCGCCCATCCGGCAATTGCGCCGAAGATAATCCATAAGACAATGGCGCCCAATAATGCACTGCCAACCATACACAATCCTCCTTTCGCAATGACTACTATCCGCTACTTATCCCGTTGCCGCGACATTATGCCATGGGTCTGTCACCGAATCGGCACACGCTGCCGCTCCGGCCTACGCGTCACCGGCCGGATTCCCGAGCGAGCGGGTGAGGCATGGCTGCGCGGGACTCGGCGGCTTACAACATGCGCGTCTTGCGGTAGCCCGCGGGGCCCACGGTGAATTTGCGCTGAAAGAGTTTGGAGAAGTGATGGCGGTCGCAAAAGCCGCAGCGCTCGGCGATGCGTTCGATGCTGTCGTCGGTATGGTGCAGCAGAATGGAGGCCTGCTCCATGCGGCGCTGCTGCAGGTAGGCAAGGGGAGTCTGTCCGGTTTTCTCTTTAAAGAGGCGCACGAAGGCTTTGGCGCTCATGGCGGCGAGGGCGGCGAAGTCGTCGTTGCACAATGGCTGGTCGAAGTGTTCGTCAATGCATTGCATGACGGCGACGATGCGCGCGTTGGTCTGCGGCGCGGGCCAGAGCGCCTCGGGAATCTCGCCGAGCACGAAGTGGAGGAGCGCGCGCAGGCGAAAACTTTGCCGCCGGTCGAAGGTCTGCGGGTCGGACGCGAGCGGCACGATGATCTCCTCCAGCAAGGCGCGGAGAGCGCTGTCGATGGGGAGCACGAAGAGCTGCGGGGCGATAGTGTCGTAGGGCGTGCCCGCCACAAAGTGCGTGAAGAGTTGATGCACCACGCGCTCATCGGGATGCTGCGCATCGTCCCACTCCGCCGCCGGGCAGCCGAGCATCATATTTTCCGGATCATGCTGGCGCATATCCGGGTGAAAGCGCGTGGTGAACGGCGTGTTCGGCGCGATGAGCAGCAGGTGGTCCGGCGTGAGCGGCACGCGCCGCTCACCCCACTGCACCTCCGCGCCGCTATCGGTGTTCCAGTACAAGCGCCAGTAGGGCGAAGCGAGGTTGGAGTGGTTCCAAATGCGCATCACCCAGTAGCTGCAGCGCAGGATATCCAGCCGCGCCGCGTGTACGCATTGCTGTACAACCGGCAGCGTGCCATCGCGGTACATGTGCATTTTATACATAAAAATGTTCCCTTTACGGGTTGCCGCTTGGCGAGGAAAAGGTTACTTCTTATGATAGGTAATTTGAGGGACGCCGGTCAAGCGGTTGCCGGGTACGGCGAGACACGCTTTTCGGCGTCAGACATACATCCAGCAGATACATTCCATCTCTAAAGGAGACTTGTTCATGTCTACAGCGACGCAACTTCCTGAAATCTCCGCGGTGAAACCCGCGGTGGTGACGTTCGGCATCTGCGCGGCGGGCGACCCGCGCGTGGACCAGGCGTCTCGCGAGCGCACGGTGAATATTATACACACCATCGCCGACCAGATCGCCGCCCAGGTCACCATGCCGGACGGCCGTCCGGTGAACGTGGTGTGGAGCCCGATCCTCATCGACGGCGAGAAGCAGGCCGACCTGGTGGCCGAGCAGTTCAAGGCCGCCGGGGTGGACGCCATCGTCTGCACGCCGGACACCTGGGCCTTCCCGCAGCTCTCGCTCATCAGCCTGCTCGCGCACTTCCCCACCTCGACGCCCATCAACATCACCTGCGGCAACAGCGCGCCCAAGCCGGGCGTGGTCTTTGCGCACGCGGTGAACGGCGCCATCTCGCAGTACGGCAAGCTCTGCCACCTGAACGTCGGCTCCTGGCCGGATACCGGCAGCAACCCCATGCCTTCCGCCGAGACGACACAGGCGCTCGTAGACTGGTGCTACGCCACGCTCACCTTCGTCGGCCTGAAGGGTCGCCGCGTGGTGGTCTTCGGTCATGATTCCATGGGCATGGAAACCGCGCTCGCGCACATTCTGCCCACCCGGCGCACCTTCGGGCTGGAAATCACCCGCCTCGACATGAAGTTGCTCGCTGACCTGTTGAAAAAAGAATCCTACGACAAGGCCGAGCTCGCCAAGCTGCGTGCCTGGGTCGAAAAATACATCGGCGGCCGCCTCGACCTGTCGGGCGACGGCGCGTCGGAGAAGTTCAACCAGTCGCTCGCCATGTACCTGATCATGCGCGACCTGCTGAAAGACCTGAACGCGGTGGGCGGCGGCTTCATGAACCAGTTGGAATGGGGCAGCGACCCGCGCGGCATTCCCCTCCCCATCTGCGACCTGGCCGAGTCCCTGCTCAACTCCACCTTCGACCACAACGGGCCGAAAGAAGTGGTGCCCTTCGCCACCGAGGCGGACACGCAGGGCCTGCTCACCATGCTCGTTTCCACCTGGCTTTCCGGCGGCAACCCGCCGCTCTTCATGGACTTCCGCAAAGTATGGGGCGCGGAAGAGCTGCGCAAGCTCGCCGGCAGTCTGGGCGTAGCGTTCGATGAGAACGAAATCTGGGCGCAGCGCGGCATCGTGGATGGCGACAACTCCGGTTCCGCCAGCCTGGACTGGGCCGCCATGCCGGGCGCGTCCATGGAAGAGATCATGGGTAACCTCACCCTGCCCGGCGCGGAGATGTACTACTTCCCGGGCGGTGGCAACAGCGTCACCTTCATCTCCCCCGGCGGCATCGAAGGCATCGCCGCGCGCCTCGCCTACAGCGAACTGAACGGCATGTTCAGCCTGGTGTGGGATGAAGCCTACACCGTGGACCTGCCCACGCCGCTCGCCTCCGCCGTGGCCAACAGCTCGAACGTCACCTGGCCGCACACCTGGGTAGTGCCCAAATACGCGACCATGAACGAGTACAAGCAGTATTCGCCGGCGAACCACTTCCACATGATCTGGAACCTGAACGTCGCCCGCCTGCAGTACTGGATGGACCTGAGCAACGTGCTCTCCGTCAACCCCTGGCAAGCCCGCCCGTCCTTCATCGACGGCACCGACCGCCCGCTCCCGCTGCTCTACCTACTCAACGGCGGCGAGAACGAAACGAAAAAACTCCGCGCCAAGGGGTAATCTCTGCAGCGTAGCAAATAACCCTCTCGGGGAGCGCAGATGCGCTCCCCGAGAGGGTTTGGTAGGGGAAGTAAGGTAAGCCGATTTACGGCACTGCCGTCCTTCGCGTATAGTACACTCAATAGCCCTGAAAGGGCCGAAGCCACTTTCCATGGGCGTTAGCCCGTGGAACCGAGAATACCGATGATAGATCAGAGCTCTGATAGGGCGACAGCAGTTTCTCGTAATCATGGGGAATTAGTGATGAGCTATACAAAGGACTCGAAACACGAGAACTCGTTTTTCAAACGCCTGGATGCGTCGAACCAGTGCTCTTGGATTTCACGTGCTGCAATTTGGCAAAATGCGAAAACCACTCATTCGCATAAGAGGAGGTTACAATGTTATTCCGCCGCTGTTTAGTTGTTACAGGGATCTTACTCTGTAGTGTTGTCGCGTCTTTCGCCGCATTAATTCATGATGTCTGCAAACAAGGTAAGGTCAGTAGTATTGAACAGATACTGAAAAATAATCCCATTGCTATACAGTATAAAGATGAAGAAGGTAATTCACCGTTACATATTGCAGCAACATCTGGCAATATCGAGTTATTGAAGTTTCTGGTAAGAAAAGGAGCCGATGTAAACGATATAAACTTTGATGGTGATACACCATTAATCGCCCTAGCCGGCATTGGATTACCTGATGCAATTACGATACTATTTGAAGGTAAGGCAGATCTGAATAAG
>DASXVL010000530.1:0-12624 GCA_036504255.1 Armatimonadota bacterium
CGACCTTGACTCATGCGACGCTCCTTCAATGTATCGTTGTCTATAAATTCGACAGGAGACATAAAATACCTCTGAGATGTCAATCTTATCGCCGACTTTATCCGCTCCCCCTCGGGGAGAAGGGCTGGGGATGAGGGCGACGTAAACCGGCTAAACGAGCAGAACAACGCTGCGCCGACGCAACAATGATATGCGCGCGGTCTCAACGCGCCAATAGCCCGTTTTTTCTTTTACAGCACTAAATCGCCTTCTAGCGTCGCTCATAAAGCCCGCCCCGGCGCCTGCCGCACATCGGTCGATGTCACAGCCGTGCAGCGCCCCGACGACGGCGAGGCATTGCCCCAGTGGCTGGTCAAGCATACGTAGTAACAACGGGGAGATCCCCGGCACATTGTCGAACGCCCAAGGAGTTGCTGGTGTCAACACTCATGGAACACAGGAAGATCGCACAGGACATGCTGCAGGTACGCACGCCGTCACAGACAATGGTGTGTGACGTACGGCAACAGCGCTGGACACTGCTGGACAATGTGACGGACAATCGGATGCTGTTTACCTCCGAGCTGGCGCTGCTGCGTCCGGTATTGGCAGGCGTCCCGCTGGCGCTCGTTTTGAGTGACGCCACGCAGCGTACGCCGGACGAGATCACGCTGACCTTCGCGTGCGGTGGGGCAGGGGACTTCACGTTACACGTCACGGCGGATGCGGAGGCCGATGCCATCGATCTCTGCTGCACGTTGCACGCCGCCGCGGCGACACAGCTCAACCGCCTGGAACTGTTCCCCGCCGGCACGATGGTCACCGCGTATGAGCTGGTCAATTTTCGCCACCGCCATCATACCACCGCCACCTATCCGGAACTGCTCTTGGGTGGTGAAGGCTGTCGCACGGATACCTCTTCCGGCGATTGGCAGTTCGCGCCGCATCCGACGATGTTGCTATTCCGCAAGGCGGACGCCAGTTTGTTTGTCGGCGCGCTCGACCTGCCAAAGGCGTTCGGCATGTACTTCGCCGCGCAGGACCATCGCGTCGAGACCTGGCACCTGGATTACGGCACGGCCCCCTATGGCCAGGCGCTGGCGGCGGGCGAGACATATCAGGCGCCACGCATTCGTCTGTTTTTGCGCCAGCAGCAGTCCGTCGCGTCGATGCTCGCTACCTTCTCCGCCATGCTGATCGATGCGGGTCTCATTGCGGACCCGCGCGCCAAGATCCGCGAAGCGTGGTGGCAGGAGCCGCTCTATTGTACCTGGATCGACCAGACGCTGCGCTCGGGGCAGCTCATCCCGGCGGACTTGAAGGCCCAGGCGGAAGCACAGATCAATCGCCCGGTCGGTGAGATGCTCACCGAGGCCTTCGTCCGGCAAGCCGCGGCGGTCATCGCCCGGGAACGCCTACCGCTGCGCACGATCCTGCTTGACGAAGGGTGGGAGGTGATGCGCGGCCAGTGGGAACCGCACCCCGAGCGCTTCCCCGATCTGCGCCGTCTGGTCGATGACCTGCATGCCCAGGGCCTGAAGGTCGTCGTCTGGTGGAACTGGGCCGAGATTGATGAGGAGGCGGCGGTGGACCCGGCGCACCTCATCGGCGGGGGCACGCGCAACCGTCATGGGCAACGCGTGCGCGATTATTCATTGCCAGCGACACGTGACGAGTACCTGCGTCCGCTCTTCCACCAGCTCTTTTCGCACGACCAGGGGTGCTATGATATCGACGGCGTGAAAACGGACTTCCTCGCCGATAAGGTGCACCCTGAGATGCCTGTCGCGGACCCGACATGGCGCGGCGAAGAAAATTATATCGTCCAGCTGACCCGTCTCTTCCGCCGGGAGATGCGCCGCCATAAACCCGACGCCGTGCATATCGGCTGTGCGGGACACTTCTGGTTAGCGGAGGAGATTGATATCAATCGCACCTATGACGATTTCAGCAGTAACTATCTCGTGCATGAAGCGCGTGGTCATATGCTGCAGCAGACGGCGCCCGGCTGCCCCGTGGCGTATGACTTTCACACGGTGCTCGAACACCTGGAGTTATACTTTGCTTCCGCGCGGCAGCATGCCGCCGCGGTACAGATCGGCAACATCCTGTCTGTGCGTGATGACCGCTTCAGCGCCCCACGCCCGGCGGACTCCGCCTATTATGCGTTGTTGCGCCATTGGCTGCCCCTGGTGACCCCACGTCCCGAAGACATGTTGCCCCTTGCCCCAACTACCTTGCAAGGAGATAAGATCGAATGAAGACCTACCTGACATGGCGACACCTGCTTGTCGTCCTCACGCTGGCGCTGCTGTCATCCGCAAGTATGGGCCAGGGCGTGACGCCCTTCCGCAACCTCCCGGTCTTGCCGGCGAGCGAGTGGCAGGTCACCTGCGAGCGCGGGAACACGGTGTCATTGTCCGAACGTGACGGCTGCCTGGCCATCGCGTTCGACGTCAATGTGCACGACTACCACCAGGTCGGCAACCAGGTGTACAAACAAGCGAGCTTCCGCGTACTGCGCACCTCGCCGATGCCGTTGTCACCCGACGCCGGGCGCGTGATCTACGATGCGCTGGGCCATCAGCCGGCGATGCTGCTTGAGCAGGTGCGCCTGTTGCCCGTGCTGCGCGATGCACAGGGCGAGTTGCTCATTTATACGGCAAACGCCTATCCGCAGTTGAATCGGCGTGACGGCTGTTGGGGACGGTGGATGAGTCCGTACTTCTATTGTGGAGAAGCGGGCGGCGCCACGCAGGATGTCTTCGAGGTCGAAGGACGCGGGAATGCCTGGCCGGAAGGCCCGTTGACCTTCGTCGGCTTCCAAGTCGAAGTGCGGCGTACCGAGTTCGGGCGCAAACAGGGCAAGCTCTACCTCGGCGGGGTGCAGTTCTGTGGCATGAAACTCCCGTACGAGGAGCCGTTCCTGTATGCCGACAGCGCGCTAACCAGTAAAGGGGACTACCGTCTGGCGGCGGAAATCAGTAACAGCTTCCAGTGGAACCCGATTCGTGAGATTTCGCAGACCGTGAGCTACGATCCCGACAACCTGCAGAGCCACCGGCAGCGGGTGGCGTTTCCGCTCGGACGGGATGACAACTATTGGATGCGCTATCAGATCACCGCCGCTGATGGGAAGGTGGTCGCCGGAAATGAGCTGCGCGCACAGGTCACGGGCAGCCCCGAGATGGCGGCGTCCAAGCCGGTCGCGGTGACACAGCCGCCGGTGATGGGGTATCTGCGCGTGAACCCGGTAGCGCATACCAACGGCGTTTATGCCATCGGTGAGCCGCTCAAGGTGGCGCTGCGGCTCTTTCCCAAAGCGGCGAAGACGCTCACGCTGCGCTGGCAGGTGACCGCCTACGGATATCCAGCCGTGCTGGAGCATGGTGAGCAGGAAGTGACGTTCGGGCGTGAAGTGTTCCGCGACGTGCCACTGACGGTTGCTGCACAGCCGGGGCGTGACGCCTATCGCCTGCTGCTCTCCGTCGTGCGTGACGGCAAAGCCGTGGACCAACGCGCCTACTATCTCGGCCATCAAACAGATTTCCGTACGCCCTACACCGGACGCCTCGGGAAGGTGCTGGATCGGGACTATGTGAAGCAGGCCAGCTACAACCGGGTCAGCTACTTTAATCCCACCGCGCGCACCGCGGCCTCCGAGGACGTCGCGTTCAAGCATTTTAGCACGACCCTCGACGAGATCTCACGCATCACGCGCTACGTCACCTACATGATCGATCTACGCGATCTCGAAGTGCTGCCCGGCGTGTACGATTTTGCCTTGCTCGACCGGGTGATGGATGCCGCGGCTGACCGGGGATGCGCGCTCACCATCCGCGTCGGACATGTCGATCAAGAAGGCGAATTCCACTGGCAGCGCTATTCCCGCCAGCTCAGCTACGATGGGACAGAGATCCCGCAACCCTTCTATGGCGGCTTTGCGGTCACGGATGAGGAATTTACCGCCGGCTGGCATCGCGCGTACCAGGCGCTCTACAACCGCTATAAAATCCATCCTGGCTTCCAGGGCTACTATTTGATGCAGCCGGCCGGTGAGTGGACCATTCAGGACAAGCCGTGGGAGGGGATTATCGCCGGGTATGAGGCGCCAACGCGCGCCGCCTTCCGCCACTACTTGCGCGACACCCTCGGCCTGTCCCTCGACGCCTTGAATGCGCGTTGGGGCACGAAGTATCGCGCGTGGGACGACGTGTTGCCCCCGCTGCCCGACTTCCAACTCGGCAAAACGCCTGACTTGCGCATGGCCTGGGTCGATTTCAATTGCTTTAAAGATGAGCTGGGTACGGAATGGTTCCCGACCGCCGCGCAGAAGATTCGTGAATTCGATAAGAATCACGTGGTGATTGCCTATGGCGGGTCGGATAGCCCGCAGAAGATTGTCGGCACGGTCGATTATATGCATAACGGCGGTAACCATTTCCTGCAACGGGAAGGAAAGCTCATCGATGCCTGGGAGACCGGCAAAATGGGCTGGATCACCGAGCCGCACCACCCCCACCGCTGGGCCGCGTATGGCGACCCGGCGCAGAAGGGCTGGGTGCTGGATTGGTCGATCTTCGTCATGACCGCGCAGGCCGGTGGCGGCGGGGCGAACTTGCACGTCTATTACATGCCCGAGCCGCAGCAATCGTTGATCGCCCATTACGGCGGCGCGTTTGCCTATGACCGTTTTCAACGCTACTTGCCCATCATGAACGAACTCCAGACGGTCAAGCTGGTGCAGCGTCCCACGCAAATCGCCGTGCTGCAAGATCCCTATACGCTCTTCTGCAAGCACCGCACCACCTTTGGCGCGCGCAGCGAAGACTTGAAGCGTTGGTTCGAGCTGCTGAAGCAGGACGCGCTCCACCAGGAAGATCTCGATCCCACGCATCTCGGGCAATATAAGCTGGTGCTCCCGAACATCATCGACGAAGTAATGAGCGAGCAGCATATCGTGCAGGTCGATCATCTGGTGCGCGAGCAAGGCGCGCGCATGCTCATCGCCGCCAACACCGGCAAATTTTGCCCCGAGCGCGGCGCGCAGCCGTTCCAACTGCTGAAGCAACTGGGCATCTCCCCGCCCACCGGCGCCTACGTGCAAGATCAGGCCGGTGTCGCCGCCACGGTGTCGGCGGACAATCCGTTATTTACGCAAGGCGCAAAAGTCGCCTTCTTCACCCTGGCAGATATGCAGCGTGACCTGCAGAGCGACGAGGTGCGTAAATCCTTCTGGGCCTGGCCCTACCGCTGGATTCCGCAGACGGATTACTTCGGTTTTTATGGCGAGAACATGACGACCAACGGCCGCGTGTTAGCGCGCTTCCCCTCCGGCGCCGTCGCCATCTCGCAGCACCAGGTGGGCAAAGGCGAGGTCATCGTCTTCTGGGGTACCCCTGACTACAAACCCGCGCTCCTGCAAGGGATGATGGCGCGCGCGGCGGCGTGGGCGGGCGTGGTCGATCCGAGCAAAGGCAACCCTATCCCGCAGATGCTGGAAGGCGATAGCGCGAAGCTCGGACGACACTACGTGCTGCTCTACCAGGAGACGCCCGGCGCCTATCGGCAGATGCTGGCCAATACGCCGGATGGTCAGTGGTTTGTCGATGACATGGTGAGCGATCAAAAGCTCGGCGTGTTCACCGGGAAGGAACTGCGCGAGCAAGGCATGGCGATAACCTATGCCGAGGGCTATTCGCCGCTGAAGATCCTTCGCATGATTCCGGTGAAAAGCATTGATGCGGATTGGAAGACGAAATATCGCATGCCCGCCCAGTAAGCAGGTGTTCGGTCTGCATAGGTAAACTTGACCTATGCAGACCGAATGGAGAAGGAGAGTCCCATGTCATTGCGCACCATGCAGATGCTTATCTGCTTGAGCATACTATCGCTATTGCTGATTACCCTGCCTGCCCTCGCTGCTGAGCCGGCGCGGACCGTGTACGTGGATAACGTGACGGGCGCGGATACGAATAACGGCTTGTCGGCTGTGCGAGAAGGCGACGGGAAAACCGGTCCCGTTGCCACGATCATGCAGGCCGTGCGCCTGGCCGGCGTGGGGGCGAGCATCGCTATCGCCAACACGGGCACACCCTATCGCGAATCGGTCTCCATTCAGGGCTTTAAAAAAGGTCGCGCGGCGACACCGCTGGTCATCGAAGGCAACGGGGCGACGGTCACGGGGCTGGTGGCAGTGCCGGCGGCCCGGTGGATACACCTGCGCGATGATATCTACTGGTTCGAAAACAAACTGCCCGACGGCAAATACGGCGATATGCCGAACAGCAATTGGTTGGGTTTCTTAAAGCATCAAGGCTGGTTTACCGAGCCGCAAGCGCCAAAGATCTTTTTCCTCGATGGCGTCGCTGCAGCGCACGTCACCAAGCTCGACGAGATTCCGCAGGGTGGCTTTTTCTATGACACACAAGCCACGCCGCGTCGACTCTACTTCCGTTTGCCGGTGAATAAGACGCTGGATCAGGTGAAGATCGACATGCCGTTGAACACCGGCGTGTATGTGAGCGACGATTATGTCGTCGTCCGCAACCTGGCATCGTCCTACTCGCAGGATGATGGATTCTCCGGCTTCTGGGGTATCGGCGTGGTGTTCGAGAATATCAACGGCTCCAATAATTGCGACCAGGGCTACTCGATGCACGGCACCAGTACGTCTATCGTGGACGGCGGCCTGTTCGAGCATAATGGCGGGGCAGGAATTGTCGATGTCATGTCCTGTATGAGTATCTTTCGCAATGTCGTGGTGCGCGACAATATGATCGGCGGTGTGCTCTTCCAAGGGCACGCGCACAGCATGCTCGGCTGTCGCGTGTACGGTAACAGGGATAATCAGATCATGGTCGGGCAAAATGCCACGGCAAGCTTCACCAATTGCCTGGTGATCGGAGACGGCCACGGGACGGGCATTGACCTGCAAAGCGGACGCCTGGACCGTGTGACTATCGTCAATTGCGACACCGGGTTGCGTGTCTGGCGGAATGCCTCGGTCACCAGTTCGATTATCAGCAATTGCGCACAGGAAGCGCTCTGGGTGGCGAAAGACGCGAAAAATTCCGTCAATGTGAGTAAGAGCCTGTTGGGGCTGGGGGCGGCGCTGTTCGGTGAGACCCGTGTGACGAAAGAGCAATGGGCGGAATTCGTCGCGAGCAGCAAACAGCTTTCGGATATTGCGATCGATCCGCCCGCGTTGGACGGCCCGCTCTTCCTGCTGCCGAAGGATTCCCCGTATCGGACCTTCGGGCAAAACGGTATGCCTCCCGGTGCGCAGTTAGTGGATGAAACCCCCTGGCAAGCCATCAGCACACCGTAGCCAACGTTTCCGGCATGCTTCGTTATTGTGGAAACTTCTCTTTTCGTTGGGAAAGGATATATTATGCGCTCCATTATTGTGCTCGCCCTTACTGTTGGCGTGCTGCTGTTGGGAACTGCGCTACCCGTGTGGGCGCAAGGGGGCTTTACGGCGTTGCCGGAACTCGCCCGCGTCGAGAGCTGGCAAGCGCCCGCTGACGGCGTCGCCGTCGCCGCCCTCCCGAACGGCGTGCTCACCGTGACGATCACCGATCTCAAGGAAAATGAGCTGCGGGTGGTGCGGCTAGCCCAGCCCGTCGCGCTGGCAGGGGTTGACGCCTTCAACTACTGGACCTGTTTCCCCGCCGCCTCGGAAGGATTCGGCGTATCGCTCACGCCACTCTTCACCGACAAGAACGGTAAGGCCGTGGATCTGGGCAAGGATGATTTCATCGACAGTCACATCGGCGCGCCGAACAGCCGTAAGTCCGGTCTCTGGTGTTACGATAGCTGGGTGCGCGGCGAGAAGGCCGTCACGTTCACCGGGTTCGCGGTGCAAGTCACCTATCACAATAGCAAAGCCGCGCCCAAGCCGCACACCATCTACGTGAAAGATTTTGGCCTGGAGCGCACCGATTACCGCACCGTACCGTTGTACTATATGGTCGGTAATTTTCGCGACAATTTTTGTGATCCCTCCTTCAATAATGTCCGTGCCCGCGCGCTGACTAATGAGAATAGCGGATCGGCGACGCCCTACCTCTTGCTCGATAATCTGCTCGACCAGGTGAAGCAACGTCGCCCGTCGCGCGTGAATCTGCGCTATTTCGTCTACGATATGCGCGACACATTGGTCTATGCCAACTCGCTGGACAATCTGGCCGTTGACACGCCGGTGGATTTTCTGCAGCAGCTTCCCATCCCCATCACGGCGCCCGGTACCTATAACATCAAAGGGGAGTCGTTTAATGCCGGCACCGGCGAGTATTTTACCACCGACTGGGTGAAGTTGATCATTATCAAAGGCAAAGCGCACCCATTGACCCCGCAACCCTATGCGGGTTTGTTAGCGATTAATCCGAGCAAGCCCTTCGATCGCCTGGAGCAAACCGACAAGCGGGAGATCAGCTTCCAGATCGGTACCATGGTCAACCCCGCAAGCGGACCCGTGGAATTGCGCTATACCGTGATGCCCTACACCACCTGGGTTCCGGGGTGGAGCGCCGTGCGTTCCCTCACCTTCGATCACACCGTTCCGGTCACCAAGGCCGGTGCGCTGACGGTACCCTATGAGCAAAAGCGTACGGTGGAACTGGTGGTCGCGGAACTCTGGCAGGGTGGCCGCCGCCTGGTACGCGAGGAACGCCCGATCGGCGTGGCGAACGGGCTGGACAAAACACCGGCCTTCACCAACCGCGCGCAGATGCCCTCGCTCAATGACCTGGCGGGACCCGGCAAAAACTGGATGAACACCACGATCGTCACAAATCCGGGCTACGACCCGTACGAGGCGCTGGCGCGTAATATCGACGAGACGAAGAAACTCACACCGAATCAGGGCTTTATGCTGGACATGAATCGTGTCGAACCCATGCCCGGCGTGTACGATTGGGATTACCTCACCCCCTATTTTGACCTGGCCGCGCAGAAGGGGTGCCGTCTGCTGCCCTACATGAACCTGAAATGGCCGATGGATTGGTCACCGGTCGAATTCCAGGTGGATGATACCGGCTGCGTGCACCGGCTGGGCAATATGTATGGCTATATGGCCGGCAAGTATCTCTACTTCAGCGGAACGTACAGCCCGGGTATCCGGCGCGACTTCATTACGCAGTTCGCACGACGCTACCTCAACCATCCGGGGCTGCTCGGGTACTACATCGAAAATGAGCACGCCGACACCAAGTGGATGGCCTGGCCCGTGTCGCGTTCCTACCACGAGGGCTATCGTAAAGAATTTGCTGCGTTCGCTGCCGCGCGTTATCGCACGCTCGACAAGCTGAACGCCGCCTACGGGACGCACTATACCGCGTTTTCAGAGGTGCAGTTACCCAGTGCGCTGCAAAATGCCCGCAAAGTTGCCCTGGCCGATGTCCAGCTCTTCCGACGGCAAGCCACGGAGAACGCCGTATTGCGAGACGAGGTGGACGCCGCCCGCGCCGTGGACCCGCAACGCCCGATCATCGTGTATGGCTTGAGTGGGGCGGAGAGCGACACCTTCATGAAGCGTCTCGTCGCCCAGGGGTGTATGATGGCCAATGGGGGCATCCATTCGGATATCAACTGGGCATATGAGTATGAGCGCCCCAATGCCATCCCCGGCCTGCGCTATCGCATGGAGCCGCATGATTGTTACCATTATGATCCGATCAAGAACGGCTATGACGAGATGATTTTCGGCATGCTGGGCACCGGCGGGCGCGGCCTGGGCTTTCACTTCTTCCTGCCGGGGTGGGAAAATTTCTCCTACGACAAGGCCATGCAGCCCGGCCAGACCACCGGCTACGATAAAGTGGTGAAGTACTTGCCGGTGATGAGCGAGTTGAGTACCGCCGAGAAGCAACATGATGCCGTCGGCGTGCTGGAGCTCTACCAGAATATGTTCGGCGACCCGTGGCGCAACGACGCCTGGACGCTGCACCGCGCGCTGTATGTGCGGCTGCACTATAGCCCACGCATTACCGCCGCGGAGAGCGACCCAACCTACCTGAAAGACGCCAAAGTCATCTTCGTCGCCGGTACGACCGTCAGTACCCGGCAGGTGACATTCTTGAAAGCCTTCCTGCAGGCCGGCGGTCACGTCGTGCTGGCGGAGAACACCGGCACGTACCGTCTGGAAGACCCCGATAACGCGCAAGCCGCACTGCTGGCCACGCTCGGCATTGATCGCGCCGTGCGCGGCGCGCAGCTACCCGGCTTGACGGTCGAGCATGATCTATATACGGTAGGCGCAGGGCAGGTTGTCTTGCTCCACCGTCCGGACTACCCACTCGATGGGTGGAGCGGTATCATTTCCACACTGCTACCCTGGGGCGGCGTGACCGGGCGGCTGGCCGATTCCGCAGACCCGGACATGCAGTTGCACGTACTGCAGAGCGGCAGTACCTACTATCTGGCCACCACCCACCGCAATGAACTGGGCGGACCGGCGGACTGGTCGGGACAGGTACGCTGGTGCGCCCCGCTGCCTGCAGGCCGCTACCGGGTGACGGAGATGATGAGTGGGACAGCGCTGGGCATCTTCACCCCCACGCAACTGGCGGCAGGTTTCGACGCCGGGGCGTACAGCAATCTGCAGATGAAGATCTTTAAGATTGCCCCCGTGCGTGAATGAAGCGGTATCATGGCCATGGTGCCGCCAGTCATATGGCTGGCGGCGCCGCTGGCTGTTTCCCACTGGAAACGGATGGATCGTATCCGCGCGTGAATGTTTTGACGACAAAAAAGTCGGGTGGGCGAAGTCATATACAGATACCATTACTTATCGTTCTGTTGCTGGTTCGTCGTGTAGTAGAACGGTGTGAATGCCAGGCCACTCATCAAAACGGAAGGTCGCGCGAAATTCGTTATCTGGCATGGTCATTACATCAACGATCTCCCCCATAGCAGAGGTTTTCCCATCAAGGAAGATGGTGAACGTATTGCCGACAGTGAGCAACCGATCTGTCGGAGCCTCATCCTCAAAAACGATCGCCATTGGAACAAGCGATTCTGTGCCAATACGAGTTGGCTTCGTGAAAATGAACCAACTGCTCCAGGCATTCTTCTCGGCGTCGTTGAAATTCGCAGGTGCCATCAGGCGCCCGTGAACCGATGCTATCCCGCCTTCCGTCTTCCGGTAAAGGCGCACCTTGGCATGTGCAACAATATGGCACTGTTCAGGATACTGACTCTCCATATCGATCACCCATTCCTACTCATACACTTTCGCCGCCAGAAGTGTTCGTGTTGGCCAAGCGCAAACGCCTTAAGGAAATTGTGTCAAGTCATCGGATGTCCAATAACCTTCGGCGTCATTTAGATGCGTGAGCAGATCGCACAAGCGCACCGTGCCGGAGAGCTCAACCGTGTAATACGGGCTTTCGCCCCATTCCGGGAAGCGCGCATCCAGCGTGTGCCGGGTTGCCGTCACAGTGTACCCCAGGGGCTCAAACAATCGCTGCAGCAACCCTTCGCCACCCCGGCATGGCAGCACCGCCAGCGTCACCGTGAACGGCAATGGCTGCGCGGCCAACTCCGGGCGATCCTTGCTGCGCCCGGTCATCGCCGTGCCGAAGAACTGCCCAATCGCCACGCTTAGCAGCGAAGACGCCACATACGGGCGATCATTCACATACTGTGCCAGCGTCGCCGCCACCTTGACGCCCACGCACCAGCGCCACCGGATCGATATCCAAGAGTACGGCCACAGTGCACCGCGCTGCCGACGCTTCCGGGTAAAACAGGTGCGCCGTGCCGAAAGACAGCTCTTGCGTATGATGACGCGCCGGGTTCTTGAATAACAGATAACCGAGATCTGTCGCTGGCGTATGCGTCGTGGTAATCGTTAATAGTATCCTGTTCTCCTAAATATTGAGCGCAAAGAGGATTTGCCGGCGTTCTTCCTCGCCAAGCCCGACTTGGCAGACTTCGAGCGTCCCTCGGATTTCTGCCAATTGTTCAATCGTGGGTGTGACAAAGTATCGATTGGATGAAAGCAGCCAGCGCTTGAGTAAGCGTGTTGCCATCTGCACGATTCCGTCATCTTTATCGCATATCGCTCGGATGAGATACGGTAAGCTCGTCCATTTTCCTACGCGTGCTAGCAAGCGCAAGACGTTCTTCCGTACATGCATATACGGACTGGTCTGCAATAACTCGGCAAGACAACCGGTGTCCAAAATATAGGCTCGGTCGAGGAGTGCATCCCGCCCAGCATTCGACAAACCCGGTAGTGCATGCACGAGCGCCTTCATGAACAGGGAGAGATACTGATCGCCCTGTTGCAGACGTGCGATAGCAGCGATTGCTGCTTTTCGTATACGGATGCTCCCCTGTGATGCAGATGGGAGCAACCGTTCTGCATCAACAGCGGTGCCCGTTTCGCTGATTCCATGAATCGCCCCCAGCAATTGGTTCCCGGTGCCCGTGCCAAGCGCATCTCGATAGAACGCCGCGAAATCCATCGGCGCCGTGCGACGCAGATAATAGCGCGCCACCTCGCGTATCGTCGCATTGACATCCAGTAAAGCGGCGAATAGCACATCATGCGCGAGCGCGTGAAAGCGCTCGACAGTTATCTGTAACGCGATCCGGCGTACCGGCATATACGGATCACGCGCCATGACCGATAGGGTG
>DASXVL010000531.1:0-5552 GCA_036504255.1 Armatimonadota bacterium
TGTTTGCGAACAAAAGTTGAAGCCCTAGCTGATCCGTAGAGCGACAACTCTGGAGCTGGCATACCTTTTGCCTATCTGAGAAAACGCGATTTTTGCCCTAATTCTACAAACTAGGGGTTTTTACGAAGGAATCAGTCCCCCAGATACCCAAGTCCTTAGCACTGTTTGGAAGCCGACCGCAGTCGCGCTCAGCCTGCCGACAGTACCTCCCCGGACCTGCATCCAGCGGTACGCTGAGCGCGACTCCGGGCTGCGGCCCTGCAGCGGCTTCCAAACAGTGCTGTTGCTCCACCGCTAGAGCAGCACAAATTCGTTTTCTACCAGAGCGTAGCCGGTCCGGGACTTCCACACGAGTATTCAGTTTAGGCTTTCCGTCGTGACTATGCAAGATATACCCCGTTGCCACGGCGTTCTCTCCTGCGACAAAGCGGAGAAGGGTGACATTTCCGGCCGGGGTGGGTATCATGTCTGCAAGCAGGAGTTCTAGCATGCCGACAGTGATTATCTCACGAGTCTCCCTAGACGACGGGCCGAGCGCGAACGAGCGGCGTCTCGCCGCGCGTTGTGCGGCGGGCGGGTGTGTGGTTGTGCTCATACCGCCGCTCTATCACCTGCCGGAGGATAGCCCACTCTGGGAAGAGCTCGCCGCCGTGACGAGCCCCGTGCTGCTCCTCTCCTCGCTCTATCCGCGCCCGGCGGAGTGGCTCTGGCGTCGGCACGGTTTGGCTGGGGACGTCACCGCCATGCGTTGGGAAGAGACGGTCGAGGAAACCTTTGCCGCCATTGCCGGCGCGCTCGTGGCCAGCGACGACACCGGCGAAGTGCGTGAGCTCGATGATACGACTGACGCGCGTTGGTACCCGGTGGTGGACCGCGCGCGCTGCACGAACTGCCACCATTGCCTGCAATTTTGCCTGTTCGGCGTCTATGCCGAAGACCAGAACGGCGCGGTGCAGGTGGCCAATCCAGATGGGTGCAAACCCGGCTGCCCGGCCTGCAGCCGTATCTGCCCACACGGGGCGATTATCTTTCCGCTCTACGCGAAGGATGCGGCCATTGCCGGCGCGCCCGGCCTGGTCATGGCCCCGGACGCCGCCGCGCGCAAGATGTACTACGGGCGGACGAACGCGCCCTGTCCCGTCTGCGGCAATACCGGTACACCGGTGTCCGGCGCCACGACGACCTGCACCGAATGTGGCCGCCCGGTTGCCTCCCCGGTGTACGATGAGATTGACGCCTTGATCGACGAACTGGACGATCTCGCGCGAAGGAGTAACTGAGTGCCAACCGCCGCGGGATACCCCATCGTCCTCACTGCCGATAAGTCATTAATGGCCGCCTACCGCTTGCTCTTCGACGGCATGCTGGCCGCCAGTCAGACCACGACGTTGCCACGGGTGGCCGTGGAGGCGTTGCTCATGCCGCGCGACCGCACGCCGGGGCTCCGCGCGCGCATTGCCCCGCTCGGACTGCGCCGCGTGGAAGCGGCGCTGCTGGCCGCCGGCTTGGGCGCCGACGATGTCATCGTGGTGCGCGAAGAACATCTGCGCGAGGTGATCGGCCCGCGTACCCGTCTGGTGGCGATTTCCTCCGGTGAGCCGTGCGGTCTCGGCATGAACACCTCCACCATGACCACGATCAACGGCGGCATGATATACCCGCAAGCGATGTTCCGCCGCGTGTTGGCTGAAGTACACCGCTGCCTCGCGCTCACACCGTCTTCCGCCAAAGTTCTGCTGGGCGGTCCCGGCGCCTGGCAACTGGCCGGGGATGCGACGGCACGGCATGCGATGGGGATTGACCATGTCGTGAACGGCTACTGCGAGGGCAACGTGGCGGCGCTGTGCCGCGCGCTCGTCGCGGGGGAGGCGCTGCCGGAGGTCATCACCGGCGAGGCGGTCTCCGCTGCGGCCATTCCACCGATTCGCGGCGCGACCACCATGGGCGTGGTGGAGATCAGTCGCGGCTGCGGGTTGGGCTGTAGTTTCTGCACCATCGCGCGCACGCCCATGCTGCACTTGCCGGAAGCGACCATCCTGGCGGACGTGCGCAGCAACCTCGCTGGCGGCAATCAGAATATCGCCATCCTGAGCGAAGATTTTTTACGCTATGGCGCGCAGGGCTTGTCGGTGAACCCGGCGGCGCTCATCAGTCTGCTCCACGCTTTGCGCCACCTTGATGGCTTGCGCCTCATCCAGGTGGACCACGTGAACGTGGCGAGCATCGCGCGCTACCGTGACGAGGAGTTGCAGGCGGTGCATAATGGACTGGTCGGCGGCGTACGGCATAATTATCCCTGGGTGAACATCGGCGTGGAGACCGCCTCCGGCGCGCTGCTCAAGGCGGCGGGTGGCGGGGCCAAGTTTGGCGGGATCGACCCGAACGACTGGGGCGCGGCTTGCGCCGAGCAAGTACGACGCATGAGCCAGGCGGGATTTTTCCCACTCGTCAGCCTGGTGGTGGGCTTGCCCGGTGAAGGAGCGGACGATGTGCGCAAGACGCTGGCGTGGGTCGAGGCGCTCCGCGGGGAACGGCTGGCGATCTTCCCCGTGCTCTACGCGCCCATCGACGGCGGGCCGGGCCTGGGCGTGCGCGACTTGACGCGCCTGCATTGGCAGTTGATCAAGACGGCCTACGCGTTCAATTTTCGCTGGACACCGCACATGTACTGGGATAACCAGACCGGCGCTGGGGAAACGCTGGCGAAGCGCCTGCTCATGCAAGCCATGGGGCAGGGGCAGGTGGTGCAGCTCTCCGCGCTGATGGCCTGGCATGCGTGGAGGGCGCGCGCATGACCGCCGTGTTGGCGCGAGCGCGCATACTCGCGGCGCGGCAGACGGCGGTGCACGCCTTGCTCGCCGCGCGCACGCCGGAGGGGTATTGGGAAGGACGACTGTCCTCCTCCGCGCTCTCCACGGCAACCGCGGTGAGCGCGCTGGCGCTGGCCGGCGCGCCGGAGGATGCTGCGCTCATTCGAGATGGCGTCGGCTGGCTGTGCGCCACGCAACTGGCGGACGGCGGCTGGGGCGATACCGCCGACAGCCCGAGCAATATGGCGACCACGCTGCTCGCGGTGTCCGCGCTGCGACTGGCCGCCCTCGCGACCGGCGAGGCGCTGCCGCGCGCCGAACGCTATCTCGTTGCCAAAATCGGCGCGACGCCGCCGGAACGCGCGCGCGCCATTCTCGCCGCCTACGGCAAGGACCGCACCTTCGCCGTGCCCATCCTCATGAATTGCGCGCTGGCCGGATTGGTACGCTGGCAAGATATTCCCGGCTTACCTTTCGAAATGGCCGCCTGCCCGCAGCAGTGCTTTAAGGCGTTGCGCCTCGACGTGGTGAGCTATGCCTTGCCCGCGCTTATTGCCATCGGCCTGGTACTGCATCGGCAAGCGCCGACGCGCAATCCGTTCGTGCGCCTGCTCCGCAATACCACCACGGGTATTGTCCTGCGCAAGTTGGCGCGGATTCAGCCGGAGCACGGTGGGTACCTGGAGGCGACGCCGCTCACCAGTTTCGTGGCGATGAGCCTGCTGCCGCTCTTTGGACGCGAGTACCCGGTGACCGCCAAATGCCTCGCCTTCCTGCGCGCCTCGGCGCGGGCAGACGGCAGTTGGCCCATCGACAGCGATCTCTCCATGTGGGTGACGACCAGTGCGGTGACCGCGCTCGCGCAGGCCGGCGCGCTCGTTGACGGCGAGACGGTACGGCGCTGGATTGCTGCGCACCAGCATACCACGGTACACCCGTATACCCAGGCAACGCCCGGCGGGTGGAATTGGACCTTCCGTCCGGGCGGCGTGCCCGATGCCGATGATACCGCCGGCGCGCTGATCGCCCTGGCACACCTGGGCGGACATGCGGCCACGGCGGCGGGCGCGCGCTGGTTATTGCAATTGCAGAATCGTGATGGCGGCTGGCCGACGTTTTGCCGGGGATGGGGGCAGTTGCCCTTTGACCGCAGTTCCCCGGACATTACCGCCCACGCGTTGCGCGCCCTGCGCGGAGCTGCCGGCAACAACGCGGCGGTCACCCGTGCAGTACGGCGCGGGTTGGCCTATCTGACGGCGACACAGCGGGAGGATGGCGCCTGGGTACCCCTCTGGTTCGGCAACCAGGGGGCCGTGGGACACGCCAATCCGGTACTCGGCACGGCGCGCGTGCTCCTCGCGCTCGCGCAATTGGAGACAGGTGACGCGCTGGCGCGTGACGGGGTACAATACTTGTGTCGCGCACAGCAGGCGGATGGCGGCTGGGGCGGAGATCTCGGCGTGGCGCCCTCCATCGAAGAGACCGCGCTGGCCATTTCCGCGTTGTCCGCCTACCCCACCGTTGCGCCAGACGCGCTGGCCCGGGGAACCGACTATCTAGTTCGGCGCATCGAAGCGGACGACTGGCGCACGCCGGCGCCCATTGGGCTCTATTTCGCCAGCCTGTGGTACGCCGAAGCGCTCTACCCGCTGGTGTGGACTGTCGAAGCACTGGGGCGCGTGACACAATAATAAAACCTCCCAGCATTGGGAGAAGGGTTGGGGTAAAGGCCCTCCCTGCAAAGCAAGGCTATGACCATCAGTCAACCGATAAAAAACGATCTGGACATCAAGCAGATTCCCGCCCAGCGTGAGGAGCGTGAAGCCATTCGTCGCCTGGCGGCCGAGATGGCGTCCACCATGGAGCACCAGCGCCCGCCGACGCGCGAAGCGTTGGAGGCCGTCGCCGGGCAAGTGCTCGCGCGCCTGGGCTACGCGCAGGCGCTGCTCGGTTTTGCCATGGTGGCGGTGAGCAACGCCTTCTGGCGCGCGCAGTTTGCCGCGGTGCCGTATACGCGCCGACTGCTGCTGCTTCCGCATTGCCTGAGCGACACAGCGGCGTGCCAGGGGGCGTACGACTCGGTGGGGCTGCATTGCGCGGGCTGCGGGTGTTGCGAGCTCGACACGTTGCAGCGTCATGCCGAAGATCTCGGCTATCAGGTGATCGTCGCGGAAGGCACGACCTCGGTTATCATGAAAGTGCTGGAGGGTGAAGCGGACGCGATTCTCGGTGTTGCCTGCCTCGACTCGCTGGAGAAATCGTTCATCCGCATTGCCGACCTCGGTATTCCGCACCTGGCCGTGCCGCTGTTGAAAGATGGCTGCGTGGCGACACAGGCGGAAGGCGAGCAGATTCTTGTTGAGCTCGCACAGCGAAGCGCGCCGGTCACCGCCGTGACGGAGAGTTTTCTTCCGCTGTTGCGCGAGACGCGCACCTTGTGCACGGATGAAGGCATCGCCGTATTACTCGCCGACACACACCGGACGATGAATATGGCGCCGTCTCACCCGCTATACGCCACCGAGCAGATCGCCCGTGATTGGCTGCAACATGGTGGTAAGCGGCTGCGCCCTTTCATCACGCTGGCGGGTTATGCGGTGGCGCGCCATGGCGACGCCGCGCTGAGGGCGGACGCCGACTTTTCTGCCATCTTGCCGCCTGCCGTACGGCGCATCGCGCTGGCGATTGAAGCGTTGCATAAAGCGTCACTGGTGCATGACGATATCGAAGACGACGATGCCT
>DASXVL010000532.1:0-4503 GCA_036504255.1 Armatimonadota bacterium
TGCTTCGGTTGCAAGTCCGCGAACGGGACAGCATCCAATCCCTCGCGGTCAAGCCACCGCAGGAAGGCGGTCAGCTTGTCACGGTAAAAGCGCAGCGTGCCGGGGGAGAGATTACGGCTGTCGCACCGATCATAAAACGCATCGAGTGCTGCCGTTCGTTCCTGTGCCGGATTCATGGCCATGCCATGCCCCTTTCGGGGTCGGATCTGGCGAAAAAGTCCGTTGCTGTAACCCAAAAAATCCGTTGCTTTACTTACGAGAAGTACAGCAACGGATTCAGGCAATACGGGAAACAGGAGAAATATGGTGGCCCCGGCCGGATTCGGACCAGCGACACGCGGATTTTCAGTCCGCTGCTCTACCAGGCTGAGCTACAGGGCCACGTACTCTGCTGCGGAAGTAACCTTCCAACGGGGCATAGTATAGCTAAATTTCACGGTGGGGTCAAGAGGTGTTGTCGAGAGAGACAATCGGAAAATACGCGTACGCGCTAACCAAGAAGATCGTACAGCACCTGCCGAAAGTTCAAACACCATGGCGCTATGATCGCAACATAGCGCAGCATTATTCAATCTTCGTGCCACACCAGGGACAGAAGAACCACTTACCCGACACCGTTTCATGGCAACGTGCGCATGTGTGCGGACCGGTGAGGGCGTCAAATGGCGTTCGCCAGCTAAAATTCGCCTCGCTAAACGATTTATCCGCTTTTAACACTAACGAAAGCGTGCCCCGTTTCGCCACATCGACCACCGGCTTACCATCCGGCAAAGCCCCGGGAAAGATGAGCACGTGGAAATTATCCGCGTCCTCGCCAAGCGTCTGCGCCATCTCTTGTTTAAATTCTCCCACCGGAACGGCGATCTGCTCCGGCATGGGGGTGATGGGCGATAATGTGCGTCCATCCGCCAGCTTGAGCACCGCGCGGGCACGGGCGCCCGCCTCACCTTGAACAAATTTACCGTCGGCCCCGGTACTGCGGCATTCCACGATAATCACATTATAGGCTTTGATGGCCGCAAACTGCTTTTCAATATCGCCCCGCTTTGCCCCAGGCATCGTACTGGCGGATTCGACAAAAAATTCATAGGGCAGCCAAAGGGCAAGTTGGCCTTGCGTCGCATCGACCTTCGTCATGAGCAATTCTTTGATGAACACTCCGACATCAACCGCTGGCTTCGTCGTCTCCTGCGCCAGCAGGGTACCGAAGGCGATGGTGAGAACGATGGCTGACAGCGATAGCCGCCAGAAGAATATCCGCATCATACGTTCCTTTCTCGCAGCGCAGGTCGAACCTGCGCACATGTCAGCGTACCAAGGGCTCAACGGCCTTGTCAACTGGTCAGCGAGCGTAGAACGCATCTTGCGCCGCACCATGTTGTCTGCGTCAACCATGCCGCCACATCCTGTGTGCTGCCGAAAGATTCACGCACACTCACGACAAATATTACCTCAAAGATTAGGTCAGCTGTGAGCGGGTACCATAAATTCAGTATAACCCTCGACTGGGTCAAACTCTGCCGTGGACGTCCCCCATTCCCCCTGGGTGAAATCCCCGCAAATACCGATCGTTACATATTCCATGACATCACGCCAAACCACCTTTGACCGTCTCACCGTGTACGTAACACGGAGCGTTTCCGTCGTACTTGTCGGGTTGCTGCTCACGCTGGTGCTGCTCCTCGCCATTGCGAGCCACCAACTCGCCGCCGCGCAGCAACGGCTCGCTCCGCTCGTCGCACAGACGCTCAGCCAGACACTGGGTCGCGAGGTTCGCATTGGGGCGGTGCAATTCGATGGTTGGGATACCGTCATCATCAAGGAGGCGGCCATAGCCAAGGGCACGACATTCGCGAACGGCACCGCCTTACATGCGCCTGAAGCCACCGCCCATATCAATCTACTCGCGCTCATCTTGCAGCAGGGAAAGCATCCGCTCGATACAGTGCGCCAGTTGACGCTCACGCGTCCGGTACTCGCCGTCGAACGCTCCGCCGCGGGGCGCTGGGACTTTCAAGACATCGTTGACCGCATCAACAACAGCCGTACTCTCGGAAAACTGAAAACGCAACTCGTTGTCGCCGAGGGCAAGATCAACTATCAGGATGAGCGGGGTTTCAAAGCCAACCCGGAGACGATACGCAAAGCGCTGGTCGGCATCACCGGGCGCTTGACCCCGACGGGTGCGGTCAACTATCAGTTCGAACTCTCGGCGGTCGATGCGCCCTCACGCGTAGGACGTATCCAGCTTAGCGGCGACTATGCCGGGCATGCCGGGGCAACGAACGTGAATGTCAGCGCAAGTCGCGTCGCGGTGAAAGAAATCGCGCAATATCTTCCGCAACACTTGCCCATCACCTTTGAAGACGGTACGGCGGCGTTCCGCCTCTCCGCGCTCTTCCAGAATTTGCCGAATCCCAACGTCGCCCATAACTTGCCCACCACCAAGCTCACCGCCGAAGTGGACTTGGCCGGAGTCGGCCTGCGCTTGAACGAGATGTCGGCGCCCGTCGTCGCCACATCCGGGAAATTACGCCTGGTCCATGACCCCAATCGTTATCCGCACGGGAGCCGGCTTGAACTGATCAAGGTCCGCGCGCATGCTGGTGCGGTGCCTATGGACATCTCGGGCACCATTGGCGATCTGAATCTCTTTGATTTACCGCACCTGAATCCCTATTTTCAGGTGACCGTACGCACTGCTGTTGGCAACGGGGCGCAAATTGCCGCGCTCTTTCCGCATACCCAATGGGTGCAGGATCTGCACCTGTACGGCCCCATCGCGCTCACCGCCCACGCGGTTGGCCACCAGACCGATTTGACCATCGGCGGGAACATCCGCAGTGCTGCCTTTCAGATTGCCGGTTTGACGGCGACGGGCATTGCGACGCAGTTCACACTGCACCCCTCCGCCGGAGGGCAGGGAGGTACGCCGACCATCAACATCGCCGTCGCGATGCAACACGCGCGCTGGGGTAAGACCAGTTTCACCGACCTGCGACTGACGGGCAGCAGTACCACGCCGTGGCGGCATCTGAACGACAGTCCGCTCATCGAAGGACAAGCCGTCGCGCGTAGCGTGCAGCAGCCCTGGGCAGCCGCCACCCAGGTCACCAGCGGGCTCACGGTCACGCGCGAGCGCATTACCTTGAATGATTTGCAGGGGTCGTTTTTTGGTGGTAAGGTCAATGGGTCAGCGACCTTACCACTTCTCGCACAGCAGGGTACGACCGACACACTCCAAGGTAGCGGGCAGTATACGCACATCGACCTTGCGCGTGTTGCCGCTGCGCTGCACCGCCATGACCTCACCGGCCTCGGCAGCGGCGACATACGTGTGACTATCGATTCGCACGGAGTCATACAGTTAACGACACAGCTGAACGCGACACAGGTGAAATATCGCACCTATCTCGCTTCGAAGCTCACAGCGATGCTCAATTCCCTCACCGACAAGGGCGCGACGACAGTCAATATACCGCAGCTGACCGCGCAGACGAACTATGGGATCATCAGCGTCAAGGATGGCCGCTATCTGCACGGCACGGGTGGCAAACCCGATACGGTAACACTTCCCGTGCATGGCGCGCAAATCCCGTTGGCGAAGTTTTCGCCACAGTTTACCGGGTTCGCCATGCTTGATGGCACTGTCACCGGGGACGCGAACATCCCGCTGTTGACCGCGTCGGTAGGCGCCAACGATGGCGCGGTTTTCGGGCGCGCCTTCAAAACGGCACAAGGTGAACTATCGCTGCAGGGGACGACGCTCCGACTGCGCCACCTGATCTTAACGCGCACCGGCCTTACGATGGCGATCGCCGACAACGCGGAAGGGTTCGACCCACGACAGACGCTGACGGATATTCCTGCCACCCTGACGATGCGCGGCGCCCCACTCCAGGAAGTGCTCGACCTGGTGGGGCAGCATAGTCCGTGGCGCGTTGATGGCGGTACCTACGGCCAGGTCAACCTGCGCCTTTCGAACCAGAACACGACGGCCAGCGGCGAGGCGTCGATCCCCAAAGCCATTGTCCATCTCCCAACGGCCGATGATGAGTATCCGCTCGCGCTCGACAGCTTGGGGATGCAGTTCGATTTGGCGGGACGGACCATGCAGATTCGCCGCCTGACCGCGCAAAAGGGAAACAGCCTCGTTACCGCGGTCGGCGACGCGACCAGCCCCATCGGCGGCGCGCCAGAAGTCAATGTGCAGATCACCAGCACGCATGCGCTCCTGGAAGATTTTCCGCAGCAGATATTAGGTATCCCGGTTGCGCTCTCTGGCCCCACGGATATTCAGGGCACGCTGGCGGGTGTCTTAAATGGCACTGGCCCCACCCCGCTCACGCTGCACGTCACCGCGAAGAGTGCCCTGGTCAACGTTGAGGGGATACCCGCAGGCGCGGGAGCTGTGACGCTGGCCTACCGTTATCGTCCGCAAGACCGAGAACTGACAATTGAACAAGGTGAACTCATACATGCCGCGTTCAAGGCCACGACCAG
>DASXVL010000533.1:0-2108 GCA_036504255.1 Armatimonadota bacterium
GCGTCGGCTTCCAAACCGTGCTACGGCCGATACGCTGACCCCAAGGCACTTGAGACAAGGAATTTGCTTGCGCAGCAGGAGATTGCTCCATGCTGCGCCAAATACAGATATGCGTAATCGACGCGAAAAAGGAGTCTAGCATCGTGTGTGCTTCAATCGTAACCTTTGGCGAAGTCATGGGGCGGATCGCTCCGCGTGGTGAACTGCGCTTTGTCCAGGCCTTGCCGGGCGCCATGGAATTCACCTTTGGCGGTGGCGAGGCGAACGTCGCCGTGTCGCTGGCATTATTCGGGGCCGACGCGACCTTCGTCACGGCGCTGCCGAAAAACCCCATCGCCGACGCCTGTGTCATGACCCTGCGCGGACTGGGCGTTCATACCGACAAGATCGTGCGCACCGCGAATGGGCGGTTGGGCTTGTACTATCTGGAAACTGGGGCGAACCAGCGGGCAAGCAACGTGGTCTACGACCGCGACGACTCCTCGCTCATGCTGACCCAGGCGACGGCCTACGACTGGGCGAGCCTCTTTGCCGGCGCGCGCTGGTTCCACTTCACCGGTATCACCCCCGCCTTGAGCGCGAATACCGCCGAGGCCACCTTGCTTGCCGCGCAAGCGGCGAAGGCGGCCGGGCTGACGGTATCCTGCGATCTGAATTTTCGTAAAAAATTGTGGACATGGCAGCCGGGCACGAAGCAGCGCGACCTCGCCGAGGCCACCATGCGCAAGATCCTCCCCTTTGTCGATGTCGTCATTGCCAACGAGGAAGACGCCGAAAAGGTGCTGGGTATCCACGCGGCGGGCGCGGATATTGAAGGCGGCGCACTGAACGTGGAAGCCTATCGCGACGTGGCGGCGCAGATTGTCAGCCAGTTCCCGAACGTGTCAAAAGTCGCCATCACGCTGCGCGAGAGTATCTCCGCCACGCATAACAACTGGGGCGGCATGCTCTTCGACGCGGCGACGGGGCAGGCGTGCTTTGCTCCGCTGGATGGCGCGGGGAACTATACCCCGTATGAAATTCGCGACATCGTGGACCGCGTCGGCGGTGGGGATTCCTTCGGCGCCGGGCTTATCTTCGCCTTGACCACGGACGGCCTGAATACGCCGGAAAACGCCATCCGCTACGCCGTGGCGGCGTCCTGTCTGAAACACTCCATCCTGGGCGACTTCAATTACGCCACCCGTGCCGAGGTGGAAGGCTTAATGGCCGGGCAAGCGTCCGGCCGCGTGAATCGGTAAGAAAGGGAAAATATGGCTAGCGCAAAGACGTTACAGCGCATTTCCGATGGCGGCCTCGTCGCCGTCGTGCGCGCTGAAAGTGAAGAACAAGCACTGAAAATTGCCGCCGCCTGCGCGGAGGGCGGCGTGGCCGCACTGGAAATCACCTATACCGTACCGGGCGCCACACGCGTCATCGAGCGCCTGGCGCAAGAATATGCCGGACGGGACATGCTCATCGGCGCGGGCACCGTGCTTGATCCGGAGACCGCGCGCACGGCGATCCTGGCGGGCGCGCAGTTCATCGTCAGCCCGTATTTGAATGTCGATGTGGTTCGCATGTGCAACCGCTACGACATCCTCTCCACGCCGGGCGTGATGACCATCAAAGAGGTGGTCGAGGCGCTGGACGCCGGCGCGCCGGTGCTCAAAGCGTTCCCCGGCGAAGTGCTTGGCCCCGCGTTCATCAAAGCCGTACGCGGCCCCATCCCCCACGCCAAGATCATCCCCACCGGCGGCGTTGCGCTTGAGAACGTCGATCAGTGGATCAAGGCCGGCTGCGTGGCGGTCGGCGTCGGCGGCAACCTGACGGCGGGCGCGAAGACCGGCGACTATGCCTCAATCACACAGGTCGCCAAGCAGTTCGTAGAAAAAATCGCACAGGCGCGCGCGAAGAAATAATGCGCTGGCATGCCAGTGTTCACGCATGGCCCTTCCGGCATTTGCTGGGAGGGCCATGTGTTTGTTGATGAACCTTGCCTGCCTTTCGAGTCGGTAGAGATATAGCACTGTTTGGAAGGGTTCGAGCGCAGAGGAAAATACCCCCGGCTCTCCGACGTAGCGCGCGCCCGCCGTGGCGCGCCTGTAGTGCCACCGTATCCGTGCGGC
>DASXVL010000534.1:0-2422 GCA_036504255.1 Armatimonadota bacterium
TGGAGTTCCAGTTCGGCACCAACTGGTCGAAGTATTCCAAGTTTGTCGGCGATATCTTCGGCGCGCCCCTCGCCATCGAGACGATCTCCGCATTTTTCTTGGAGTCCGTCTTCCTGGGCTTGGTGCTCTTTGGCTGGGACCGCCTCTCACGGAATGCGCACTGCTTTGCCACGTTCATGGTGGCGGTAGGGTCAACGCTCTCGGCGTTCTGGATCATTGTGGCCAACTCCTGGATGCAAACGCCGGCGGCCTACATCCTGCGCAATGGTCGCGCCGAACTCACCAGCTTCTGGGGGGCCGTCTTCAACGCCTCCACCATGCCGCGCTTCCTGCACACCGTGGATGGCGCCATCATGACCGGCGCCTTCTTCATGCTTGGCATCAGTGCCTGGTTTCTTTTCAAGAAGCAGCATGTCTCGTCCGCGCGCGTGACGTTCTTGCTGGCGCTGGTGGTGGCGCAGATCGCCTCGGTGGTGCAGTTGGGACTCGGGCATTACCACGCCGTGCAGGTGGTGAACACGCAACCGGCAAAATTAGCGGCGATCGAGGGCTTATTCACCACACAAGCGCACGCGCCGCTGCTGCTCTTCGGCATCCCCGACGCCGAGCGGGGAACGGTGGATTACGCCGTGCGTATTCCCGGCGGGCTCAGCATGTTAGCGTACGGCAAGCCTGCGGCCACAGTGACCGGACTCGATGCCTTCCCGCGCGCGCAATGGCCGCCGATCCCGCTGACGTTTTACCCGTTCCATCTCATGGTGGTAATCGGCTTCATGCTCATCGGTTTTCCGGCGCTCGGTCTGCTCTTGCTCTGGATGAAAAAGCTCTATACCAATCGCCTTTATCTCGTGCTCGCTATGCTGGCTGTCCCGCTGCCCTTCCTGGCGAATGAGTTGGGCTGGATGACGGCGGAAGTTGGACGACAGCCGTGGATTGTCTATCAGGTGCTGGCCACCAGTGACGCGGTGTCCGTCACCGTGCCGCGCAGTAACGTGATCTTTTCCATGGTCACGCTCGGTCTCGTCTATGCCATGCTCTTTGCCATCTGGATCCTGGTACTGCGCCGCGAAATTCGACGCGGTCCGGAAGCACCGACGGTGATGTCTACCGCGGAGGTGGTGCGATGATCGCGTTACAATCGCTCTGGTTTTCCCTGGTCGCCCTGCTGCTGGTGGGCTACACCGTGCTGGCGGGCTTCGACCTCGGTATCGGCGCCTGGGGACTCATCGCGCGCAAGCCGGATGACCGGAAGGTGCTGCTCAACGCGATCGGCCCATTCTGGGATGGCAATCAAGTCTGGCTCATCAGCGGCGGCGGCTCGCTCTTTGCCGCCTTCCCGGCGGTCTACGCCTCGGTGTTCAGCGGCATGTATCTGGCGCTCATCCTCGTGCTACTCGCCCTGGTACTGCGCTCGGTGTCTATTGAATTCGGGTCACACGCGAGCACCGATGCCGAGCGCGAGCGCTGGGGGCATACTTTCGCGGTCACCAGCGCCGTTGCCATTTTGCTTTTCGGCGTCGCGTTCGGCAACCTGCTGCGCGGCGTGCCGTTGAGCGTTGACGGCGAGTATCTCGGCACGTTTTTCACGTTACTCAACCCCTTCGCGCTGCTCATTGGTGTGCTCAATCTCGCCATGCTGGCCACGCACGGCGCGGTATATCTGACGCTAAAGACGGAGGGCGACTTTTATACGCGCGCGAAACGCTGGGCACGCAATGCCTGGGCCGTATACCTGCCCTTGGCGCTGGCGACTATCGTCATCGCCAGCGCCATGCAACCGCACCTGATGACGAATTACCGCGCGTTGCCGCTGCTCTGGGCCGTGCCCGCCCTGGCGTTGCTCGCCATTATCTTCACCGGACTGTGGAATGCGAAGGAGCAGCCAGGCAAGGCCTTCGCCGCTTCTTCCGTGGGGGTGATACTGCTGTTCGCCTCCGGCGCGGTCGGACTCTTCCCGACGATGGTCCCCGCGCTCGGACACCCCGCGTGGAACCTGACGGCGCTAAATTCCTCATCGTCCTACCTGACCCTCCACGTGATGGCCATCGTCGCGCTCATCGGCATGCCGATTGTCATCGGCTACACCATCTGGTCCTACCGCGTGTTCCGGGGGAAGCTCAAAGATTCCGAGCATTATTAGCGCGCCACGTGATGTTTCTTATACCATTTGCGTTGCGTACGCCCCGCTCGCTGAGGCCCCTCTCCCAGAATTGGGAGAGGGGTTGGGGTGAGGGCCGTTCCTGACGCAATTGGTATTACACACAGGTAAGCATTTCCCCGCCCGCAGGGATGCGGGCAACAGCCACGAAGTGGCGGCAGCCTCTAGCCAGGGCGCGGCACGACCTGTCATGAGCTTGTCGAATGATGCCGCCCCTGGAACAGACGCCCCCGAACTCCGCGCCGACAGGACGTCGGCGCAACC
>DASXVL010000535.1:0-7674 GCA_036504255.1 Armatimonadota bacterium
CGTCACCGTGCCGCGCACGACCGGCGCGGTCGCATTTTTCGCGGCGGCGGGCACAGCCACACAAAAGACCGCATCTTCGTTCGGGTAAAAGATGGGGCTCAACGGATCGATATCGAGATGGTATTTGGGCGAGCGTAGCCGAATTTCCGTGGCAGGTACCTTGGCCGCCGTCGTGGACTGGTTTTCCGCCGGCGGCGTCTGCTCGCTAAAGGTCACGGTGACATCATCCAGCCACGCCTGGCCGATGCAACGGAAGGGAAAGCCGAACTTGACGCGTGCCGTTGCGGCACCCGCTGGTACCGCTACCGTGTGCTCACTATAGCGCCAGTCAAGGGACAGTAAGCGGTCATGCAGCATCATGCGCTGGTAGACCACCGGCTCCGCCAGCATTAACTCACGACTGCTGATAAAGGTCTGCTCTGCCAACGACTTGCCTGCGGCGTCGAAAAATTCCACCGCGCCATAGGCATAGAAGCCGAAATCGCGGTAATACAAGTCGCGCGTTTTCATCCACGCCGAGGCGCGCAGGTACTTCCCGCGCACCGCGTACGGCGGTGAGACCCAGGGCTGGTTCGTCGTCTCAATCGCGGTCGCCACGCAGAGCGCCGCTTTCCCGGTCCTTCCCCCGGTCGGGTCAAGCTTGCCGATCGCCGGCGCCGTCCATCCGGCAAAGGGCGCCGCCTGTCCCCAGGCCATGCCGGACAGGACCAGGAGCACGATGAGTAGCGCCGGGATAATGCGCGTTGTCATGAGAAAACCTCCGCTGTTGGTGTGCGCAATATGTCGTGATTCGCTGTGGCACGCGCACCGCTGGACTGTGTACACCATGGTATCGCGGAACAAGGGAGGCGACAATCCATCATCGCGAGTAGCGGCCTGATGCGGCATATGAAACAAGTTGCACAAGTAGTATGCGGCAGGGGGTTGGCGCGGTGAGATTCACCGACGCGGGGAATCGTGGCCGGTTGGGGACGGGCACCGGCTTGCTCCCGGTACCGCTCTTGCACAACGTACGTTGCCCATCCCCCGCTGTTTGACAGTTTCTTAGAGGAGGGTCTTGCCACCATTAACCGCGAGTTTTTGTCCGGTGATGAAGGCGGCGGCATCGCTCGCAAGGAAGGCGACCGTGTGGGCAATATCCTGCGGCGCCCCTTGATGGCGTAACGCCACGCTCGACGCGTAAGCGGCGCCGTGCGCCGGGTCCATGCCGTCATGGCGTTCGACCGGAATCCAGCCCGGCGCGACGAGGTTAACCGTGATGCCGAAAGGACCGAGTTCATTGGCCCAGGAGCGCGTCAGCCCGAGCATGGCGGCCTTCGCCGCAACATACGTGCCGTACTCGGCGTTGCCCATCTCCACCACTTCACTGCCGATATTAATGATGCGCCCGGAGCGTTGCGCTTTCATGTCGGGCAACACCGCTTGCAGAATGAGCAGCGGCGCCTTCACGAAGAAGACCAACTGGTCGAGGTGATCCTGCCAGCTTTGCGCCTCGATGGGCAGCATCGGTTGCGGTCCCGTGGCATTGTTGACGACAATCTCCACCGGCCCGAGCGTGCGCCGAATGTCGCCAATCATCTCCCGCACCTGCGCCTCATCGGTGATATCGGCGCGAAACGCGCAGGCCGTGCCGCCGCGTTGGCAAATGTCTGCCACGACGGCGTCCGCCAGTCGCGTGTTTTGATGGTAATTGAGGGCGACGCGTGCGCCGGCGGCGGCCAGCTCGCGGGCAATCGCCGCGCCCAGTCCGCGCGATGCGCCGGTGACCAGGGCGACACGTCCGGCACGAGGGGTGGTGGTCATGGCATGATCCTTTCAGGAAGCGTACGCCCTATCGTACCTGATCGTCCGCGGATAGCGCAAACGGCACAGCATATTCGTTGAGAGACCTGTTGCGCTTGGTTATACCCAATCAAAAGCCCCTCTCCCAGACTTAGGAGAGGGGCTGGGGCTTGTCCGCCATAGCCTTGGCGAAGGCGGGTGAGGGCCGCTCCTGGCGCAAGTGGCGCTACGGTGTCGCCTGCGGTAGCCGATGATACAGTGCGCGGATGACCACGACGGCATTGGCCGGAATATTAACAGCAAAAGCGCTCTGTTCATCGGGCAAGACCATCAACTGGTGCGCGCCGGCGGTGACATTGGGTAGCCAGGTCGGATTGCTGAGCGTGGTCGGGGTACTGCTGTCGAGCACGATTTGCGCGCCGTTTGACGGTACTTCGGTGAGGGGGTAGGCGACCAGGGTGGCTGTGCCATCGCTGGGGGGCAGTGGGGTGCCTGTCACGTCGCTCGTCTCATCGGCTTCCAATTCGGATTGCAGGCGGGTCAGCACATCGACATTCACCAGACCTTCCTCCGGCACGGTGAATGGCCGCACGATAGTGAGCGATCCGGCGCCGTTATCGACCTCAATGGTATACCCATCGCCCACGGGGACATCGGTAAACTCGAAGGGCGGCTCTGCGTCACGCGTGGTTACCACCGGCGTGCCGACGAGCACATTATTGCGCTTGAGTGTCACGGTGTAGGTGCCGCCAAAGTTGACAAACCCGCGAATGGTCGCCGTCTTTGCCGCGGGTGGTGGCGGGGTCGGCGGGTCCACCACTTGACTACTACTACTTCCACCGCCGCATCCGCTTCCCCAGATGCTGGCGAGTAAACACACGAGCGTAAGAGCCATCATTGTCCCACGCATAGAGTTACCCCCTCATGGAAAATACTTATCGGTCTTTAGTGTAGAGCGATGGAGAGTGCCAGGAACACGACTGCTTTTCGCCAAAGGCAAACGGATGTCGTGAAATATTCGCAGGAAGGGGTGTGTTTCTTCACTCTTGTCACACCTGATGCGGAGAGCAGCCGACATTCGTCATGATTCTCTCTGCATGTGCTGTCGTTCACTATCAAAGCAAACGGCCATAGCCCGGTTATCCCAGGGCTGGAAACAACAGCCTGGATGGGTTACGAGGCGCGAGGCCCATGACTTAGAATGACTTTTGGCGAGTCGAAAGTCGCGTATTTGTGCGGCGAAGTCGACAAGCCATGCCTGCAGGGAGACGTTTGCACAAGAATATGTCACAGCAAAGCTTGCGTTGCGCATGGACTGTGCAAGAGAATGGCATGTGGGTCGGGTGCGCCAAACCGGTGCACCTTTTCTTGGCGGAAAGGCGGGAGTTATGGCGAAAAAGGTTATTGGCGTGCTGATACTGCTCCTCGTGCTCGTCGTTGGAGTGTTTTTCGTGGTCCTCTATTCCGGCATTTACAACGTCTCCGCGCTAAAGCCGGATAGCGCGTTGACCGCCTGGGTGTTCGGTACCGCGATGGATAAATCGGTGCAGCACCATGCGCGGGGGATTACCGTGCCGACGTTGACCGCACCGGCGATGATCACGCGCGGCTTCACCCATTACAATGAGATGTGTGTCAGTTGTCACGGCGCACCCGGGGTGGAGCCCGGCGACATCGGCCAGGGGCTGCGTCCCGACGCGCCGGACTTGAAGGACGCGGCCAAAGATTTCTCCCCGGCGGAACTCTTTTGGATTACGAAAAACGGCGTGCGCATGACCGGCATGCCGGCCTGGGGCGTGACGCACAGCGATCAGGAAATCTGGAACATCGTCGCCTTCATGCAGAAGTTGCCGGAAATGACGCCAGCAGAATACACGGCGATGGCGAGGCCGACATCTATATTGCCCGGCGGACGCATGAACACCGGGGGGTCCATGAAGAAATAGCGCATGGCGTGTGATGCAGGAGGCAACGATGGCACAGGATGACCCGAGACAACCGCGACTGCTGGTTGCTGACCTCGACGGGACGCTCGTGACGCCGGAGAAGGCGCTTACCGCGCGCTCGCGGGCGGCAGTGGCCAAGCTGCATGACGCGGGCATCCTCTTTACCATTACCAGCGGTCGCCCACCACGCGGCATGCGCATGGTGATCGATAAGCTGCGCATCTCCGCTCCCCTCAGCGCCTTCAACGGCGCTGTGTACTTTACCCCCGACCTCTCGGTGCTTGAGGCGCACTATCTCCCCGAGACCTTGGTCGGACAGCTTATTGACCGCATCGGGCAGTGCGGCCTCGATGCCTGGGTCTACCAGGGCGAGCAGTGGCTGATTCGCACGCGAGAGGCGCCCCATGTGGAGCGGGAGGCCTACACGGTGCAATTTGACCCGACGGTCGTCTCCGCGTTCACGCCACCCTATGCGCAGGTGAGCAAAATCGTTGGTGTCAGCGATGACCACGCGGCCGTGGTCCGCTGCGTACGCGCGATACAGGACGCCTGCGGCGACCGGGTGTCCGCTTCCCGCTCGCAACCCTACTATATGGACGTGACACATCCCGCGGCAAATAAGGGCGTCGTTATTCAACATCTGGCAGAGACGCTGCACATCCCACCGGCCAGTATTGCCACCATCGGCGATATGCCGAGCGATGTACTGATGTTCAAACAGAGCGGCTTCCGTATCGCCATGGGCAACGCGGCTGATGAGGTGAAAGGACAGGCGGATTACGTGACGACAGCCAATAGCGAGGAAGGATTCGCCAACGCAGTCGAGCAGTATCTGTTGCCCCTGGTGATGCGCGGCAACGGAGCGAGGAAACGCTATGCATGAGGCCTACGATATCGGCATGATCGGGCTGGGCGTGATGGGCAGTAACCTCGCGCTCAATATGGCGGACCACGGCTATGCCGTGCTCGGTTTCGATATGGATCCCGCAAAAGCGACACAATTGCGTGGCGAGTCCGGCAGTCGTCCGATCGGCACGGCGGATTCCCTGCAAACGCTTATCGACGGCCTGCGTGTCCCGCGGGTCGCCATGATGTTGGTGCCCGCGGGCGCGCCCGTCGATGCGGTCATTCGCGCGCTGCTCCCACTACTCAAGCCCGGCGATATTCTCATCGATGGCGGCAACTCGCATTTTTCCGATACGCAGTTGCGGCAAACGATGCTCGCCGACAAGGGCATCCACTTGTTGGGCGTCGGCATCTCCGGCGGCGAGGAGGGCGCGCGGCATGGTCCGTGCATTATGCCCGGTGGAGATCCGGCGGCCTATGCGCAGGTGCAGCCCATCCTCGTCGCGGTCGCCGCGCAGGTCGCGGGCGAGCCGTGCGTGAGCTACCTCGGCCCCGGCGCCGCCGGGCACTACGTGAAGATGGTGCATAACGGCATCGAGTATGGGCTGATGCAACTCATCGCCGAGAGCTATCACGTCATGAAGTGCGGCCTGGGGCTCGATAACGATGCATTGCACGCGGTGTACGCGCGTTGGAATACGCAGGAGCTAAGCGGCTATCTGTTGGACATCACCGCGGAGATTTTCTGTCACGTGGACGAGACGACCGGCAAGCGGCTTATCGATGCGATCCGTGATGTCGCGGGCCAAAAGGGGACCGGCATGTGGACCTCGCAGGATGCCATGTCGCTGCACCAACCGATTCCGGCTATCGATACGGCGGTCGCCATGCGCGACCTGTCCACCCTGGACACTGAGCGCGCGCAGGCGAGCCAGCTACTCGTGGGACCGGCGGGCTCTTTCGACGGCGATCCTACCGCCCTCCAGGAAACGCTGCGCCAGGCGCTCTACCTGGGCATGCTCGTTACCTATGCGCAAGGCATGGCGCTGCTGTACGCCGCCTCGCGAGCGTACAACTATCACCTGCCGCTGGCGCAGGTGGCGCGCATCTGGCGCGGTGGGTGTATCATTCGCGCCACCCTGTTGCAGGAGGTCGCCCGCGCTTACGGCGAGCAAGCCGAGCTGGCGAATCTGCTGCTGGATACACCGCTGGCCCGGGAAGCCTCCGCACGTCATACCGCGTTGCGTACCCTGGTGTCCACCGCCGTGACACTGGGCATCCCCGTGCCGGGATTCATGTCCGTGCTCGGCTATTACGACGCCTATCACAGCGCCTGGCTCCCGGCAAATCTCATTCAGGCGCAACGCGATTATTTCGGCGCGCATACCTACGAACGGAACGATGAGAAGGGGATATTCCATACGCAGTGGGACTAACGCCGTCAATCACCGGCACGGCGTGAGAGCAATACGACAACAAACCTGTGCAAGGGCTTATATACTGATGTACACTTGAGGTGAAATGTTGGAATCTTCCTTACACACACAACCCACGGTGATCATCATCTTCGGCGCGGGCGGCGACCTGACGTGGCGGAAGTTGGTCCCTGCGCTCTATAACCTCTTTCTCGATCACTGGCTGCCCGAGCATTTTGCCGTCATCGGCATCGACCTGCGCCCTTTCTCATTGGAAGATTTTGGGCAACGGTTACGCCAGGGGGTCGATGACTTTTCGCGGCGCGGGAAAACCGATGACGCGACGTGGCAGGCGTTCTCCGCCAAGATCGTCGATTATCTAACGGCCAATTTTGGCGATCCGGCGCTCTACACCGCGCTCGCGGATCGCTTGGCTTCACTCGATAAAGCCTGGGGTGTGACGGCCGATCATCTCTTCTATCAAGCCACCCCGCCCGCGACCGTGACGACACTGCTGGAGGGGCTGGGCCAGTCGAAACTGGCGGACGACCGCCAGCATGCGCGCGTGGTGGTCGAAAAACCCTTCGGCAGTGACCTGGCGTCGGCGCAGGCGTTGAACCGCGTGCTGTTGAGCGTCTTCGAGGAAGGGCAGATCTATCGCATTGATCATTACCTGGGGAAGGAGACGGTGCAGAACATCCTCGCCTTCCGCTTTGCCAATGCCTTGATCGAGCCGATTTGGGATCGCCGCTATATCGATCACGTGCAGATCACCGTCGCCGAGCAGGTGGGCGTGGAACACCGGGGCTCCTACTACGAAGGCGCCGGCGCGTTACGCGATATGGTGCAAAACCACCTCATGCAGATTCTCTGCCTCATTGCCATGGAACCACCGGTGTCGTTTGACGCGGATGAAGTGCGCGGCCGCAAAGTGGATGTCCTGCGCGCCATTCGCCCCATCGCGCCTGACGAGATTCATGAGTTCGCGGCGCGCGGTCAGTATGGCGCCGGCTGGATAGAGGGGGAGCATGTACCGGCGTATCGCGAGGAACAGGGCGTGTTGCCGGAATCGACGACGGAAACCTACGCGGCAGTCAAGCTGATCATCGATAATTGGCGTTGGCAGGGTGTGCCGTTCTATCTACGCACGGGGAAACGCATGCTGGAATATTTTTCCAGTGTCTTTATTCAATTTCGCCCCGTCCCACACCAGCCATTCCCCGCCAGTTCCATCAGCAATTGGCGACCGAACACGCTGGCGCTGCACATCCAACCGGACGAGGGCATCCGCCTGCGCTTCCAAGCGAAACGCCCGGGGCAGCAGTTCCATTTGAGCCCGGTCGATATGCGCTTTAGCTACCAGGAAACATTCCACGCCACGTCGCCGGAGGCCTATGAAACGCTGCTGTTGGACGTGATGAAGGGCGACATGACGCTCTTTAAACGCGCGGACCAGGTGGAGGTGTCGTGGGATCTGCTCACGCCGATTCTCGACGGCTGGGCGTCGATGCCTCCCGATGATTTCCCCAACTATCCCGCGGGCACCTGGGGGCCCGAGTCCGCCGAAGTGCTCATCGCGCAGGATGGCCGCAGTTGGCTCGCCCCCACGCCACTGGAAATGTCGCTGGCCGCGCAGGCCTGCGCAGAACGAGGTAAGGCCGCATGACGCCGATCAACCCACCGCT
>DASXVL010000536.1:0-2107 GCA_036504255.1 Armatimonadota bacterium
CGGGAGAGCGGGACTCGCTGCGCTCGAACCCTTCCAAACAGTGCTGTTGACATGAGCCCTGCCTACAGTCCTTAGCACTGTCTGGAACAGGGCCCTAGCCCGGCTATCCCAGGCCGGAAAGGACAGCAAAAGGCGAACGAATAAGATCAAGCGAGATCGGCCAGATACTTTTCAGACAGTTTCTTAAGGTTGGGCCATGACGGAATCTCCGGTGATGTTTACCGATAACTTTCCGCGTGCGGGTTTCCCCTACAGTATGGGGCGCGTGGTGCTCTCGCATGAGGATTTTCCGGTGCATGGGCATAATTGCCTGGAATTGTGCCTCATCCTGGGGGGGCAGGGATTCCATCATGCCGATGGTGCGGAGTACCCGCTCGTCGCGGGCGATGTCTTCGTCATCAAAGAACAGCATATCCATGGCTTCAAAAATACGCAGCGGCTGGAAATGGTCAACATCATGTTTCAGCGCGAGTTGCTCGCCGACACCTGCGCCTACTTGCCCAGCCTGCCGGGCTATCACATGCTCTTCGACCTGGAACCCGCCTTCCGGCAGCGCCACCACTTCAGCAGCCACTTACGGCTGGATGGCACGGCGCTAACGCTAGTGGAGCGCCTGCTGCCCCAGATGGAAGAGGAATACCACCGGCAAGCGTCCGGCTATGAATCCATGCTCGTCGGCCTCTTCATCCAACTGGCGGTGCTGCTCTCGCGTCACTACGCGCACATCACCGCCGCCCCCTCGCGCGCGCTCTTGCAGGTGGACAAGGCGATCAGTGTGCTCGAAAGCGAGTACACGCAACGCATCACGCTCGAACAACTCGCGGAGGTGACCCTCTGCTCAGTGAACAGCCTGTTGCGCCTCTTCAAACAAGCCACCGGCATGACCCCCATGGACTACCTCCTCCGCGTGCGCCTCCGCAAAGCCTCCGCCCTCCTCACCTCCAGCGACCTTTCCATCACCAGCATCGCCAACCAGGTCGGCTTCTCCGACGGCAACTACTTCACGCGGCAATTCAAACAGCAAACCGGCTGGACCCCGCTCGCCTATCGGCGGAACCTCCGCGGCTAACGAAACACCCGCTGTCCACCAGCGACCGCTCATGCCCCCTCGCCCGGCGCAGTTGCTCTCGTTTCGCCTTCCGGCGCACGGTCGGAATCGCCTACACGCGGAAGCCGTATGGTGACGATCGTGCCGTGACCGTGCCCCGCGCTGGTGATGCTCACCCGTCCCCCATGCGCCTCGATAATGCCGCGTACCAATGCCAGGCCGATGCCTAATCCACCAATCTCTTCCTGACGCGCAATTTGTGAAAAGGGTTTGAGCAGCGTTGCGAGATACTCCGGTTCAATGCCTTGTCCGGTATCCTGCACCACGAGCAGGTTGTCCCCACCCTCCCCATGGGCATGCAGGGTGATATTGCCACCCGCGGGCGTGAAATTCACGGCATTGTCGATGACCTCACAGATGGCCAGCGCCAGTAACTTGGCATCGGCTTCTACCGCGAGCCCGCTGCCAGGCGGTTGCATGGTGATACTGATCTTCCGCTCCTCCGCGGCGTGATGCAACCGCTGCTCCGCCTCGCATGCGAGCTGCCACAGATCTGTCGCCCCACGGGAGAGCATCAGCTTTCCCATTAAGATGCGTGACAGGATCAGCAGACGTTCCAGCAAAGTCTGTTGCGCATGCGCGTTGCGTAAAATGGTGACCAGCGCTTGCGGCATGATGTCCGGTGCGCTTTGTGCGAGTTGTGCCCACCCAATGATGCTGGTCAACGGCGTCTTCACTTCGTGCGAGAGCACCATGAGGAACTGATTCTTCGCGCGATCCGCTTCTTTGAGCGCCGAAATATCTTGAATGGCGACCACGGCGGCGACTAATTCCGCATTAATAAAGATGGGCGCGGTTTGCAACAAGATCGACATTTCACGACCATCGTGTTGCCGCAGGATGAATTCTCGCGTCGGCGTGGTCTCGCCCTGGAGAGCATGGCTAATCGGCCAGTCTTGCATGGGACAGGGGGCATGGGTTTGCGGATCGAGGAACTCCACCCCGCCGAGGGGTAAGGTGTCCGGCGCCTGCTGCAGGGCGAAACTCGCGCGATTCTGC
>DASXVL010000537.1:0-8501 GCA_036504255.1 Armatimonadota bacterium
CTTCGGCGGCGGGTCGGCCATCGATGCGGCGAAAGGCATGTGGCTCTTCTACGAGCACCCGGAAGTGAAATTTGAGGATCTGGCCATCCGCTTTGCCGATATCAATAAGCGCACGCTGGAATTCCCCACGCTCGGGCAGAAGGCCAAGCTGGTGGCGATCCCCACCACCTCGGGCACCGGCTCGGAAGTGACCTCCTTCGCCGTCATCACCGACAAGGCGACGGGCATCAAATACCCGTTGGCCGACTACGAGTTGACGCCGGACATCGCCATCGTTGACCCGGAACTCACCTACACCGTGCCGCGCGCGGTGACGGCGGACACCGGCATGGACGTGCTCTCGCACACGCTGGAGGCGCTGGTGTCGGTTATGGCGAGCGACTACACGGACGCGCTGGCGCTGCACGCGACGAAGCTGCTCTTTGCCTACCTGCCGAAAGCCTATCAGGAGCCATCGAACGAAACCGCACGCGAAAAGATGGCGAACGCGAGCACCATGGCGGGCATGGCCTTCACCAACGCCTTCCTGGGCATCAACCACAGTCTGGCGCACAAAATCGGCGGGCAGTTCCACGTGCCGCATGGACGGGCGAACGCCATCCTGCTGCCGCTCGTCATTCGTTACAACGCCAGCCTGCCGGTGAAGTTCGCGCCCTTCCCGAAATACACGCAGCCGATGGCCGCTGAGAAGTACCAGCAAGTGGCGCAACTGCTCGGCTTGTCCGCCGCTACGCCGGAAGAAGGCGCGGAGAGCCTGGCGCAAGCCATCGAAGCCTTGCGCGCGCTGCTCGGCATTCCGGCCACGCTCAAGGAAGCGGGCGTCACGCGCGCCGAGTTCGACCGCCACGTCGATGCCATCGCGCTCAACGCCTTCGACGACCAGTGCACCGGCGCCAACCCGCGCTACCCACTGGTGGAGGAGCTGAAAGCGATCCTCATCCAAGCCTACGGCGAATAACGCATAACACCGCTGGCTAGTTTGGTCGCCGGGCGCACAAGGAGGTGTGTCCGGTGACCGCCGCTTAGTTGTCTGAACCATGATTTACTTGATGGGGTGGATGAGAAGGATTTTTTGCGCTTGCCTGTGTTTCAGATAGCGGCTGGAGTGCCCATCACCGTTTGTGCTGGTTGCGAAATGGAAGAAAAGGGAGCGGCTTTGCAGAGGCGATGGGGCTACAGCACTGTTTGGAAGCCGACCGCAGTCGCGCTCAGCCTTTCGACAGTACATCCCCGGAAATGCCTCTTGCGGTACGCTGAGCGCGACTCCGGGCTGCGGCCCTCCATCGGCTTCCAAACCGTGCTACGTCCGATACGCTCACCCCAAGGCACTTTCTCGCCTGCTTGACGCCGAATACGCGCGGTGGCACAATGGCAGCACCTACCCGCAAGAGGATATGCTCTCATGCCAGACATGCTCGTCCGCTTATATGATTTGCCGGATCACACGGCGCTGGTCAGTGCGCTCGCCGCTGACGGGGTGGAGATCCGCCGTGTGTTGCCGCCGGAGAAGCGGGTGCTCTCCGCGTGGGTGCTGGAGCATTTTTCGCCGGGCTGGGCGAGTGAGTGTGAGCGTGCGCTGAACAATTGGCCGGTGTCCTGCTTTATCGCCGTGGACAACGGTGCCATCCTCGGGTTTGCGTGCTATGACGCCACCTGTCTCGGGTTCTTCGGCCCCACCGGCGTCTCTGCGGCGGCGCGCGGACGTGGCGTCGGCAAAGCGTTGCTCTGGGTCACGCTGCGCGCCATGCGGGAACACGGGTATGGCTATGGCGTCATCGGCGGCGTCGGCCCGGCGGAGTTCTACGCCAAGGCCGTCGGCGCGGAGATTATCGCCGATTCGACACCGGGCATCTACCGCGGCCTGGTGCAGTAGGTCTGTCTGCCCTCGCCAAGCGGTCGAGCCACGACGCACGGCCGTGCGTCCAACCGCTGCTATACCCCGGCAGAGAAAACATGCTATACTGATTTTCGGCTTTCCGGGGATGCGGGCGCGCTAGTCTTCCAGGCCATCCCCCGCCGGCATGCGCCATGGCAAACGTATTACTCGAAATTGGAACAGAGGAGATGCCCTCGGGCCATATACCGCCTGCGCTCGCGCAGTTGGCGGAACTGGCCCACGCGCGCCTGACGGCGGAACGCATCACCTTTGGCGACTTGCAGACCTGGGGCACCCCACGCCGCATCGCGCTGTATCTGACCGGCGTCGCCGAGCAGCAGTCGCCCGCCGTGCGCGAGGTCCGTGGTCCGGCGGCGCAGGATGCCTTTGCCATTAATGGGGAGCCGACCCAAGCGGCTATCGGCTTTGCGCGCAGCCAAAACCTCTCCGTACATGATCTGCGCATCAAGAAATTCGATGACCGTGAATATGTGGTAGCGGTATTCCCTACCGAAGGTCGTCCGCTCTTCGAGCTTTTACCCACCATCTTCAATCAATTGATCGCGGGCATCACCTTCCCCACCACCATGCGCTGGGGGACCGGCCGGGCGCGCTTCGCCCGTCCGATTCGCTGGCTGGTGGCGCTCATGGACGAGCAGATTGTCCCGCTCACGCTCGACGCGGTCACCGCCGGGCGCATGACGCGTGGTCACCGCTTTCTTGCCCCCGGCGAAGTGGAGATACCCACGGCGGCCGATTACCCGCGCGTCATGGATGAGAACCAGATTCTGGTGGACCCGGCGGCGCGTCGTGCGTCGATTGCCCAGCAATTAGCGGCCATCGCCCATCCAGACAATGCCGTAATCCTCGACGATGGCGCGTTGCTGGAAAAGACGACCTTCCAACTCGAATATCCCACCGCCGTGCGCGGCGCGTTCGACCCGGCCTTCCTCGCGCTGCCGCGCGAAGTGCTCATCCACGTGCTGCGCGACGAACAAGATTTTTTCCCGTTGGCTGATGCGGAGGGTGCGCTGCTGCCCGCCTTCATCGGCGTGCGCAACGGCGACAAGGCCTACCTTGGTAATGTGCGCGAAGGGTACGAGCGCGTGGTGCACGCCAAATTGCTCGACGCGCAATACTTCTTTGAGCAGGATTGTCGGCAACCGCTGGCCGAACGCGCGGAGGCGCTGCGCGGGGTCATCTTCCAGGAGCGCCTGGGCACCATGTACGACAAGGCGAAGCGCCTGGAAAGCTTTGCCGGTCTCATCGCCGCCTGGTGCAACGTCCCGCCCGAAACACGGCAACTGGCCGAGCGCGCCGCCTACCTGGCGAAAGCGGATCTGGTCACCGCCATGGTGATCGAGTATCCCACGCTGCAGGGGCATATGGGCGCGGTCTACGCCGGTTGTTCTGGCGAGCCAGCAGAAGTCGCTACCGCCATTGCCGAGCATTATCGCCCGCGCACGGCGAACGAGCCTATCCCGGCCTCCTTCCTGGGGAAGGTCGTCGCGCTGGCCGACAAGCTGGATACCGTCGCCGCCGGGTATGTCATCGGGCTCTCCTCCTCCGGTTCCGAGGATCCCTACGGCGTGCGCCGCGAAGCCAACGGCATCATGCGCATTCTGGCGGACGGCGCCTTACCGCTCACCATCTCGCAACTCCTAGCCCGTGCCCTGCGGCAAATCCCGCTCGATACGGACGCCTCGCGCGACGGGCTCTTGCAACAACTGGAGGCCGCCTTCCGGCAACGGCTGGAATATCTACTCACCAGCGAAGGCTTCGCGCCCCGGGTGATCAAGGCCGTGCTCGCCACCGAGGCCGACACCCCGGCGAGCGCCAAACGGCTCGCACGCTTTCTGCAAGATCGCCAGGAAGACCCCTCCCTGCTCACCGCCATGCAGCTCGCCACCCGCGTCGCCAATATGGCGAAACACGCGACCAGCGACGACATCGACGCCGGCGTGCTGCGGGAACCGGCCGAGTGCGCGCTCTTCGCCGCCTATCAGGAGATGACCCCCACCCTTGAGGAACGAGCCAAACGCCAGGATTATGCGGGCGCGCTCGCGCTCCTCATCGGCCTCGCCCCCACCATCGAACGCTTCTTCGCGGAAATCCTGGTCATGAGCGAAGACCCCACCCTCCGCCAAGCGCGCCTGGCCCTCTGTGCCCGCCTGACCGCAGCCTTCCGCCACCTCGGTAACCTGACTGTGCTTGGGTGATGTCGTGGTAACGCTTGTACAGTTGGGCACGGACTACTACTCTATTATCGTACAAAGATTGCTTGGCGTAATCCACCAGAGACCAGTTTATCATAGCGTTGATAGAGAACGGCATGCCCATCAAGTGAGGGGTATACATACCCGAACTGATTATCCGGAAGACGGAAATAACCACGTAAGCGTCCAGGACGCTCAAACAGTGAGCAATAGATCTGGCGATTAGCCCTTGGGGTATCCATTTCGTGGATTATAGCCATGAATTGTCCGTCCGCAGTTAACCCGTCGCCCCTGATATCACCTGACACATTACATTTCCAGTGCTCACCAGTTCTGATATTAGTGATAACTGTTTCATGCTTACTCCCGATTACGCGATATTCATAGTACTTGGCGGGCGGGAGCATGCGATACCAGGCATTACCGACAGGCGGCCCAAACACAATTTCATGCATTTGTAGCGATTGCCGTTGAATCGACCATGCGCCATATGCCGCAACCGCAACTAACAGCAGTATCATGCCCCATAGCCAGACCTTAGTACGCGTGTTCATTTTATCCACCTCATACACTGATGCCTGTTCCCGTCTACCATATTAGGCCCCTGATGGTCATTCTAGACCTTGCCGGAATTATTCAACATCTGGTGTATCACTTCACCACAACATCGCCCTTCAACCCACCGTTGAGCAGAGATCTGAACCATGATTTACTTGATTGAGGGATTACTTGAGAGGAGGCGGTTGAAATCGAGACTCCTTGCGCCAAAATTGATGAGCAGGCCGACTTCCATCTGATAGGCCTCCAGATAATTCATCGCTTGCGCCAGATGCACATCCTCAAGCTGCGTAATGGCCTTGAGCTCCACCATGATGAGGCCTTCCACAAAGAAATCGACGCGCCGGGTACCGATCAACTGCTCCCGATAATAAATCGGCATCTCCTTTTCGCGTTCAAAGGTCAGCTCATGCAACGGCATCTCGATGGCCAACGCACGTTGATAAATGACCTCCTAAAACCCATGCTCCAACGTAGAATGCACCGCCATCGCCGCCCGAATAATCCGCCCCGTAATATCCGAATACAACATAATCCCTCAATCCTTCCATCCAAAAAATCAAGGTTCAAGACATTATCAGCCAACCCGTAATATGTGTTACGATAAAAGCTGGCGCAAGGAGCGACAAGCTATGTTAACACCTTTTATTGTATTTGTTGTCCTTTTAGTAATGGGCAGGGATGAACTTGATACTGGATGGATCTGGGGGTTGCTTGGTTTCTGTGCCCTCGCACTGGTGATGGTCATCTTCAGGATCTACCCTATTGCGTTTTTTGTGCCTGTCGTACTAATCGATATCTTTTTGGTCCTAAAAGTATTTGGCTCTGACATTACTATCAGGTAAGCGCTGAATGCACTCCCCACCGCCGCCCGTAATACCCAAACACCACATAATCCCTCAATCCTTCCATCCAAAAAATCAAGGTTCAGACCTACTTCTCCCGCTCCACCATCACCCCCGCCACTTCCCGCAACAAGCTCACGGCCTCGTTCTCCGGCAGGCTATCGAGGCTATGGAGGGCGTCGTGCAGGTGGCGTTGCGCGAGGGTTTGCACTTCTTCGACGGCGCCGAGGCGGAGGAGGAGGGCGGTAGCCTGCGCGGTGGCGTCCGGGGTGGCGTGGGCGTTGCCGAGGATGGCGGTAAGTTGCGCGCGTTCTTCGGCATTGGCGCGGGCCCAGGCGAGGGCGATGATGAGGGTGCGCTTGCCTTCGCGCAGGTCGCTGCCCACCGGTTTGCCGAGTTTCTGCTCGTCGCCGATGAGGCCGAGCACGTCATCCTGCAGTTGAAACGCCAAGCCGATGCGCTCGGCGAAGGTGGCGAGGGCGCGCACGTCGTCATCCTCCTGCCCGCGCGCGAGCAGGCCGCCGGCCCAGGTGCAGTAGGCGAAGAGGGCGGCGGTCTTGGTGCGCATGACCAGCTCGATCATCTCCGGGGTGACGTCGGCGACGGCGCGGAAGGGCAGTTGGATATCAATCGTCTCCCCCTCCAAAATGGCCGGCCCGGTGACGCCCTGCATGCGGCGGATGAGTTGCACGACGACGGCGGGGCTGACACCGAGGTCGGTGAGGGAGGCCAGCAGATCGATGGCCCACGCCTGCTGCACGTCACCGGCGAGGATGGCCATGGCAAGGCCGTAGTGCGCCGCCTCGTCGGGTGCAAGCGCGAACTCCGTCGCGCCCACCTGCGCCATGCGCGTGTGCACGCTGGGCTGGCCGCGGCGCATGGGGTCGCGGTCGATGACATCGTCATGCACCAGCGTATAGGTGTGATAGAGCTCGACCGCCGTGCCCGCGCGCAACGCAGGGGCTTCCTCGCCGCCAAGCGCGCGGCAGGCCCAGGTGAGCAACGCCGGGCGCAACGCCTTGCCGCCCGCCTGCGGATACGCCAGCGCCGCGGTGAGCAGTTGCGCAGGAGCGATGGCCGGGCGTAACGCCGGATCGAGCACGATGGCGCGCACAGCGCGAGCGATACGCGCGAGTTCTTCACTGAGCTTGGTATTCATGACGGTACCTTTATTGATGTTGATGTGCGGCGAGTAACGCCAGCAACGCCTCGCCCACGGCGTCGGGCACCGGGACGGCGCCGACGTGGACCACGCGCGAGCCATGCGGGCCGTGGCTGTCGCTGCCGCCGGTGAGCGCGAGGCCGAATTGTGCGGCCCAGCGCAGCATGCGCGCGGTGACGTTGGGCGTATGATCGCTATGGTAGGCTTCCAGGGCTTCCAGGCCTGCCTCTTTCAAGCGACGAATGATGCGGATCGGGTCGCCCAATTTCCCCGGGTGGGCGAGCGAGGCGATGCCGCCGGCTTGATGGATGAGGGCGATGGCCGCTTCCGGCGTGAAGGGCAGTGTCGCGATATAGGCCGGGCAACGGTGGCCGATGAGGCGCTCAAACGCTTCCTGTGATGTCGCCACATGGCCCGCCTCGACCAGCGCGCGCGCAATGTGCGGGCGACCGATGGAGCCCTGCCCGGCAATGGCCAGCACGCGCTCAAACTCCAGCGGATAGCCAATCGCGGCCAAACGCGCCAGGATACGGCGCGTGCGCTCCACGCGCGCCTCGCGCCGGGCGTGCAGCCCCGCAAGCAAAGCGGCGGACTCGGCGGAGAAACCGTAGCCGAGGATATGAATATCTTCCCGGCCGAGTTCGGTATTGATTTCGACGCCCGCGACAACGGTGATGGGCAACCCCTGGGCGGCGGCTTGCGCCGGGGCGATGCCGCGCACCTCGTCATGATCGGTGATGGCGATCAGCGTTACCCCGCGCGCATGGGCGGTAGCGACGAGTTCCTCCGGCGTGGACGTGCCGTCGGAAAACGTGGTGTGCAGGTGCAGATCGACATGGGCCATCAGCGTGCTGCCGCGGAGATTTGCTGGAGATTCGTCGCCGGGTCTGCCCCACGGAAGAGCGCGGAGCCGACAACGGCCCCGGTCATGCCCGCCTGTACCAACGGCCCGATGGTCGCCGCATCGACGCCACCGTCACACTCGATACACGGGGAGACGCCAAGCTGCTGCGCCAACGCGCAGAGTTGCGCGACACGGCCCACTGCCGAGGGCAAGAAGGCCTGGCCACCGAAGCCGGGGTTGACGGACATCACCAACACCGCGTCGGAGATTTCCAGCAACGGTTCCAGATTGAGTATGGGGGTGCCGGGATTAATGGCGAGGGCGGGCTCCATGCCCGCTTCGCGGATCTGCAGCAGCACTCGGTGGATATTCGGCGTGGCTTCCGGGTGCACGTACACCCGCGTCGCGCCCGCGTCGGCCAGCCCATCGATAAGCGCCTCGGGATTATAGACCATGAGGTGGGCGCCGAAGGGCAGTTTTGACTGCGGACGCAGCGCCTTGAGCACCATGGCGCCAAAGGTCAGGTTCGGCACGAATTGCCCATCCATCAGGTCAAAGTGCAAGGCCGCCGCCCCGGCAGCCTCGACGACGGCGACCTGCTCGGCGAGCCGGGCAAAATCGAACGCGAGTAACGACGGATAAATCGGGAAGAGCGCTCCCGTATCATGATGAGTCGTATGCAACGAATGGATTCCTTTGGTGAGTTTGGTACGTGTATAAAAACTAGCCTGTTTTGCGGAAAGCGTCTAGGACTGTCCTCGCGCTTGGTGCCAGTCAGGCCAGAACGCGCTCGTTGTCCGCCGAGTGCCACGTTGTCTGTTTGTGCCCGGTGCTGGACTGTCCCCAATACGGTTCACATAAGATATTTCAGTCGTCCTTCCAGGCCTACAATACGCTGGGAATCTTGCAAGCCCGAAGGGCTAATAGTACTACTGCCCAGCCACCTCGCACGGAAACAGTCTCCCACCGGCCCTCTCCTCGGTGTAGCGCGCGCCCGCTG
>DASXVL010000538.1:0-9052 GCA_036504255.1 Armatimonadota bacterium
TGTTTGCGAACAAAAGTTGAAGCCATAGCTGAGCCGTAGCGCGCCAACTCAGGAGTTGGCATACCTTTTGCCTATCTGTAAAAATGCGATTTTTGCCTGTATTTTTACAATATAGGGGTTTTTACGAAGGAATCAGTCCCATACGCTTTTATCGTCTTAGCACCGCTTGGCAGGGTTCGAGCCACTCGCCCTGCATCGTGTTATCCACGCACTAACGTCTCCGTGACGACCCAGGTGCGGCGGGTCTGGCGGTGACGGCTGATATTCAAGACCACCCCGGTCGCCAACAGCGTCGTCAGGATGTTACTGCCGCCGTAGCTGAGCAGGGGTAGCGGCACGCCGGTGACCGGCGAGAGCGAGAGGCACATGCCGATGTTGATGACGACGTGCACGGCGACCATTGCCCCCACCCCGGCGACGATCAAGCGGCCAAAGACGGTTTCCGCCTCTTCACTGATACGCAGCATGCGGAAGAGCATGAAGAGATAAAGGCCGAGCACGAGCAGGCAGCCCAACAGGCCGAATTCTTCCCCCAACACGGCGTAAATAAAGTCCGTCTCTTGCTCGGGTAAAAAGCCGCGTTGCGCTTGCGAGCCGCGCAGGTAGCCCTGGCCCCAAAGCTCGCCGGAGCCGATGGCGATGCGCGCCTGGCGTTGGTGGTAGCCACTGCCGGCAGGATCAGCGTGGAGGAAATCGAGGCGCTTCTTCTGGTAATCCTTGATAAGCGTTTTCCCGTTCGGCATGGGCAGGTACCACGCGACGGTCATGAGCAGCACCGCGCTGCCTGTCACGGCGAGGATCATCACGCCGCGCGCCTCCGCCACCCAGAGCATCACCAGCCAAATCATGCACAACACCATCGCCGTGCCCATATCCGGTTGCGCCATGATGAGCAGGATGGGCGCGAGTAGGTAGAGGATGCTGCGCAGAAAGATGGGCAGTTGCTGCAGTTTTTCGCCTTGACGGGAGAGGAAGCCCGCCAGGGAAATAATGAGGGCCAGCTTGGTGAATTCAGAGGGCTGCAGGCTCATGGGGCCCAGATTAATCCAGGAGCGCGCGCCATTGATGGGGTGCGCGATCAGCAGCGTCGCCACTAACGTCACGCAGGAGGCCAGCAGCAGCGCGCGCCAGTAGCGCGCCCACGGGCGATAATCTACCCGCGAAAAGACCAGCAGCCCGGCCAAACCGACCAGCGCCCAGATGCCCTGGCGCAGCACTTTCGACGCGCCGGCGGTGACATGCGAGGCGCTAAAGATGACCAACAAGCCCAGCACGAGCAAACCGAGTACGGCGCCCAGCAGGCCACTATCGAAATTCGAGGCACGACCGGCGCGCATCATCCGGCAGTCTCGCGCAGCACATCGCGCAGTTCGACGCCGACCCGGACATCACCCAGCGTCACCGGGCCGAGTACCGCCGGCACGGCGGCGAGCGTGTCGGGTTGGGCGCAGAAGCGCACGTCGTCGGCGTAGCCGATCTCCTGCAGACGCTGCGCATGGCGCGAATGGCGGAACACCTCGGTCAACCCGCGCAGGATCATCTCCCGCTCCCACTGGGCGAAAAGCGCTTGCGACGCCTCCGCCACCGGCAACCCCAGTCGCGCCGCCAGATAGACGCAGCTCACCTCATCTTCCGGCGAGATGAAGGCTTCGTCGGGAAATTGCCCGGCCGCCACCATGACCACGGGCGACGCGTCGGCGCGCGCGCGCACCCAGTTGGCGAGCGCGGTGGCGTTCGACACGGAGCCCACCAGAACGTGCCGTGCGCCCGTGCAAGCGGTCAAGCGTTGCGCCCCGTTACTTGAGGTGAAGATGACGGTCTTGCCGGCGAGATCCGGCGTGGCCAGCACTTCGAGCGGACTATTGCCCAGGTGAAACCCCGGCAGCCGTTCCCCACCCCGCTCCCCGACTAACAACGCGTCCGGCATGGCGAGCGCCAACGCCCGCGCATCTTCCACGCGCGCGACCACGAGCACGCGAGTGACCCCACGATCACACAACGCCGCAATGGTGGTGCTGGCGCGCAAGGCATCGACCACCACGGCGATCGCCGTCTGCTGGACGGCCAGCGCGCACCCGCTATTGCCCCGGGAGAGAAATATCTGCGATGAAACAGTCATCGGCGTCGCGCCACCTCCTCGGCAATTTGGCGGAATTCCGCAATATCCAACGTCTCCCCACGCCGCGACGACGCGATGCCGACCGCGGCGAGCATCTCCGCCACGGCAGGACGTCCGCCGGGCAACACCTCGCCGCCCAGCAGCGCCGTCTCCAGCGTCTTCCGCCGTTGCCCAAAGGCCGCGCGCACCACGGAGAAAAAGGTCGGTTGCAGCGCCGGCGGCACCAGCGGCTCGCGACGCATGACCAGGCGCACCACGGCAGATTCCACCGTGGGCGGCGGGAAAAAAGCGCCGCGCGGCACGCGCGCCACCCGTTCCACCGCCGCATAAACCTGCACATAGACGGAGAGCGAGCCGTAGATTTTACTGCCGGGCGCGGCCTGCATGCGTTCCGCCACTTCGCGTTGCACCAAAAAGATCGCGCGCTCCACCCGGTCGGAGAAATCCAGGATACGGCTAATGACCGGCGTGGTGATGTAATACGGCAGGTTGCCGACCACGGTCCAGCGCTGTTCCCCGAGGATGGCGGACAAATCCACGTGCAGGATATCCCCCTGCAGCACCTGCACGGCGGGAAACGCGCCCACGGTTTCCTGCAGCACTTGCAGCGCGCGCCGGTCCAATTCCACGGCGGTGACGTGTGCGCCCTGTTCCGCCAAGGCGCGTGTCACCGTGCCGATGCCCGGTCCGATTTCCAGCACCGGCAAGCCATCGGCGAGCTCACACGCGGCGATGATGGCGGCCAACGCGTGCGGACTGATGAGAAAGTGCTGTCCCAGCGATTTACTGGTATGAAAGCCATGGCGTTGCAGCAACGACACCAGTTCGTTGACATGCGTGAGGTGGATGGGCGGCACGGTCATGGTGTGGCGCCCTTTCGCGCGGCATCGGCGGGCGCTTCCTGCGGAACCGGCACGGGTGGGTCGAACTCGAACGGCATTTGGTTCAGCTCATCACGCTCAGGCGCATCCAGCGTGGGGGTGGGAATCACCGGGCTCGGCCCGCCCAGCACCTTGGTCAGCCAGCGCATCTTCTCTTCCCAATGCCGAATGCCGCCGCCCTCGTGGCCCGCACGGTAAATGCGCACGGCATGCGGACCGGGAAGGCGATTGGCGACGCCCATGATGGTCGCCGGGCGCGCGTAGGGGTCATCGATGCCCGCGCTGATCAGCACCGGACAGGTGATACGCGGCGCGAAATTGACGGCGTCATAGTAGCGCAGCGTGCGCAACACCGCGTCACGCTGTTCCGGATGGTCGTGCAGATAATCCTGCACTTCCAGATACGGCCACTCCGGTTGCGTACTCCCCTGCTCGATGAAGCAATAATAGGGCACGTCCGGCGCGACCGCTTGAATGCGGTCGTCCAGCGCGGAGAGCAGCAGCGCCATCCCCCCGCCCAACCCGGCCCCGGTCACCGCCAAGCGGTGTTCGTCCACTTCGGGTACCGAGGCGAGGGCGGTGAGCGCGCGCAGGTAGCGGATGATGATCGCCCGCGCGCCAAACAGCGCCGGATTGGTGAGATTCGTCGAGGCGCGTGCGATAACGGGGGTGAGGTTGGCGCGCACCGACTGGCCGGTCGGCTCGATACTCATCACCACGAACCCGCAGTCCGCCAGCGCCGGGCTGGGCGTCAGCGAGCGGACGCGGTCACTGGGCAGAATGAGCAGTCCGGGGTAGCGGCCCGGATATTTCGGAACGGACAACCAACCGGAATAGCTAAAGCCATCCGCCTGGATGCCGACTTCGTAGACCCTGACGGTTCCCGTGGAGCGGGTGGAATCCTCCAGCATGCTGAGCTTGACGTCCGCCGCCTTCGCCTCGGCCTGCACGCGGTCCCAGTACTCGCGCCAATCATCCGGCGTCTGCACCACCCCGGTAATGGCGGGGGTATTGAAACCGAAGTGGGTGGCGGCGCTCTTCGGCGCGCCATCCAGATTGACCGCGCAGGTGACGGCATAGAAATCCGCCGTGGGCGGGGCGACGCGCCAGGTGAGGGTGGCGGCCTGATGCGGCGCGCAGCTCACGGGTTTCTTCTCGTCCAGCAGCAGCGTGCCTGCCGAAGAGGCAATGCGCACGGTCATCTCCGTCGCAATCGCGCGGTTGGAATTATTTTCCAGCCGCACGCGCACGTCCGCCGCTTCCCCCGCCGGAATTAATTGATCGGGATGGTTGAGCAAGGCGATGGACAAATTCGTCAGTTGCCCGAGGTCAGGCGCAGGTGGCACGCCGCGCCCGGGGATGAGCATCAGGGAGTATTCGCGATTGGGGACCAGGTTGCTGCATTCCCACACCTGACGGTCGATCTCTCGCCCCCAGACCCGCGACCCGCCGTGGAGTTCGAGATTCTCGCCCGTCGGCATGGTCACTTTCGCGTTGGCCCAATTGTAATCGGCCGGGGCGGCGGCCATCGAGTTGGTGGCCAGGTTTTCGACGTAGGCAATTTTGGGAGAACAGACCGCGACGTACGCCGCGCCGGTACGGTTGGTATGGCGTAGCGTCAGCGAGAGGTAACCGGGGTCAAACTGGTAACGCACCGTGTAGGTGCCGTCGCTCGCGGTAATCTCCCGTTCGCGTTGTTTCAGTGTGGGCAGCGCAATGGGGCGTTCCACAAAAAAGGAGGCGCCCATGGAACTCGGGGTGTGGTCATCAAGAAATTCGACGCCGTTCACCAAGAACGAGTGGAGATTGCCATCGGCATTGATGCGCGCTTGGTAGGAGGTGGTGGTCACCAGGTAGCCGCCACCGTCCTGCACGGCGATCTTTACGTCGCCGTCGGCGGCGGAAACGTCGGCCCGGACCGCAAGGATCCCGGCGTACAAGACAACGCAAATCAGGCATAACAAACGCGGTAGGCCACGCACGGAATCCAATCCTGCCTCTCACGACGTCGGGATGCGGGGGTATCCCAGACGAAGAGTTTGCGCAGAAGGTACCTTCTGCGCAAACCGCTTCTTTACGAGTATAGACACCGAACGCGGGGGGAAGTTCCCTACGCGCCGGCGGCGTCCGCGGATTCGGCTTTTTCCAGGCTCGACAAGTCTTCGGAGCGGACCTTGATCACCTTCCAGCCGTCAAGCTGTTTGGCCAAAGGGCCCTCGGCGAAAAATCCGGGGGTGACCGTGGAGATGAACTCCTGCTTGTCGCGCACGTCGCGCAACAGTGCGCGCAGGCGACGCCACATCGGCGCGGCGGTCGGGCGCTCCGCGGTACGCGGGGCATTGCGCAGCGAGGCCACTTTGGGATTGAAGGTATTATCGAATAATAGCTCGATCACGTACTGTTGCAGCGCGCCATGCGTCTCACCCACCAGGCGTCCGCTATTGATATCGCGAATCGAGAGTACCAACCCATCCGCCGGTTCGCGCACAAACGCCACCTGCGTATCGGCAATCAGGTACGAATCATGCGCGTTTGCCATACGGCTCTTCAGCCGGACATGATCGCCCACCGCCAACGAGATCGAAGCTTGCTCTGCCATGATATAGATCCCCACTACTATCTATGTAAAATTATGCGGGTTAATGATACCCTTTTCGGGCACGCAACGTCAACGGCCGATGCCCGGCATCTGCAATCTAACGAACCGCCCTTGACGTGGGGGAGGCGTATTGGTACAATGTCCCCCGTATTTGGGTTTGAACCATTGAGGAGCGTACCACAGAACATGGGCAAACGTATTGATATCGAATCCTTGCGCCAAATGAGCGAGAACATGGATAAATTCCGTGCGTTAGAGCGCGAAGTCATCGGCGCCATCCAGCGCGAAGCGGATTCACGCAAAGGCAAGCTGGAATCGGCACGCGTCTCTCGCGAGAAGAAAGCCAAGCGCAAGCGCCAGCGCGCCGCCGCGAACGCCTAGTTCACCGGCCACGCGTTTCATAGTTTCCATTGGCAGAGGTCCCTTGCGGGCCTCTGCCATTTGTCGTTGGTGAAATAGGCGCTCCCGCCGTATCGCGCCAGCACACCCTGGGTGCGCAGGCCACCGCAGCGGGCGTCTTTCGTGGTAGGGGCCGCCACGGGAAGACGGTGGTGGGTATTTACCAGCGTATGGGACTGTCCTCGCGGACAACGCCCCGCTGGCGGAGCCGACGCCGGGAGCAGGGTCAGCCGCCCTGGGGGCATCCGCGCCCGGTGCTGGACTGTCCCCTCTGGTAGGCCGTTCTTCCGTAGCGCGCGCCCGCTGTGGCGCGCCTGTGGTGCGACCGTATCCGTGCGGCGTACGGGAGCCGGATGCCAATTTGGGAACGCCTCGTCGCTCTCGCCGCACGGGTCGGTAGGCGCAACAAGCGCGCCACACCGAGGATAGGGCCGGTGGGGGACTGTTTCCGTGCGAGCGGCGCTCCTGAGGGGACAGTCCAGCACCGAGCACTAGAGACAGCGTGGGCACGCGGCGTGCAGTGGGCGCGTCCTCGTCTGACGGGCGCCAAGCACGAGGACAGTCCCATACGCTTTCCTGTTCCATACAGTGCTAAGGATTCTAGGCCAGCCTAACGTCAACAGCACTGTCTGGAACAGGGCCCAAGCCCGGCTATCCCAGGCTGGAAACAACCGCCCGGATGTCTTTGTAGACGAGGCTAACACTACACCGCGTTGCGCGGTGCACATAATCACGCTCTTGGAACGTTTCAGTAACGAGGTTCGCACTGTGTCAGTTGTACCAGAATCCATATCCACCATGACCATCGCCACGGTGGCCGTCACGTTTTTGCCCGACCGGCGGGTGGTGGAGGTTCCGCTCGGGACGTCGCTGCTGCATGCCGCGCGGCAAGCCGGTGTGCAGATCGATGCGCCGTGTGGCGAAGGTGGGCGTTGCGGAAAATGTCGCGTGCGCGTGGTGGACGGGGTGCCCGGTGAGGCCACCGGCGAAGAGACCGAACTGCTGAAGCCCGCCGAGTTGGCGCAAGGGATTCGCCTGGCCTGTGTCACCGAAGTGGTGTCCCCGCTCACGGTGGAGATTCCCGAGTCGAGCCGCAACCTGGCCCATCGCAAGGCCACCGCCGAGTTGCGCCGCCCCATTGCGCCCGACCCCTACACGCGCAAATACTGCGTGCAGGTGGCCGAACCCTCCATCGTCGGCGCGGATCTACGCGACGATGTGGCGCGCCTGCGCGAGGCGCTGCCCGCCATCGCGAGCGTCGAGCTGGCGGCGGTACGCGCGCTGCATGGCGCGCTCACGGCGGGCGCGTGGCAGGTGACCGCGGTGCTGGCGGGCGACCGTCTGCTTGCCGTGGAAGCGGGCGATACCACGGCGCGGCATTATGGCGTGGCATTGGATATCGGCACCACTACCATCGTCGGCTACTTGATCGACCTCACGAGCGGCAAGGACGTCGCGGTGGCGTCGCAAGCGAACCCGCAAGCCGGCTATGGCGGGGATGTCATTTCCCGCATCGAGTTCGCGCAGGGGAACCACGCGCACCTGGAAAAACTGCGGCAGAGCGTGACCGGCGCCGTCAACCACATTCTGCGCGAGGTTGCCGCGGAAGCGGACATCGCGCTCGACGACATCTACCAACTGGTGGTGGTCGGCAATACCTGCATGACGCATCTCTTCCTCGGCATCGATCCGCTCTCCCTCGGCCATGCGCCCTACACGCCGGTGATCACCGAATCGGTCGCCGTCAGCGCCGCCGACCTCGGGCTGGCGTTGCACCCGCGCGGCCTGGTGCGCACCTTGCCGAACATCGCCGGTTTTGTCGGCGCGGATACCGTGGGCGTGCTCGCCGCCAGTGACCTGGACACGCGCCAGGGCCTCTACGTGGCGGTAGACATCGGCACCAATGCCGAAGTGATGGCCGGGCTGAATGGCCGCGTCACCGCGTGTTCGACCGCCGCCGGGCCGGCCTTCGAAGGCGCGAAGATTTCGCAGGGCATGCGCGCGCAGGACGGGGCCATCGATGGCGTGACCATCGGCCGCGACCTGTTTGTGCATACCATCGGCGACCGTCCCGCCGTCGGTATCTGTGGCTCGGGCGTCATCGATGCCATTGGCGAGTTGCGCCGCGTCGGCATGCTGGGCAGCGGCGGGCGTTTTGAAGACCCCGACGACCTGCCGGACCTGCCCGCGGCGTTGCGCGCGCGTATGACGGACGCGGGCGTGGTGCTCGTGTGGGCGCAGGACAGCGGCGGCGGCCACGACATCGTCCTCACGCAGCAAGACGTGCGCGAGATTCAACTGGTGAAGGGCGCCATCTACGCCGGTATCGCCACCTTGTTGGAAAAGATCGGCCATACGCCGGAGGAACTGGATGGCTTGCTGATTGCCGGGGCATTCGGCACCTATATCACCAAAGAACACGCCGTCGGCATCGGCCTCATCCCGCAAATCCCGCTGGAGAAGTTGACCTTCCTCGGCAACGCCGCTGGCATTGGCGCGAAAATGGCGCTCATCTCCCAGCACGAATTCACCGCCATCAGCCAGGCGGCGCGCGCCGTCGGCTACGTCGAATTGGCCGGCGACCCCGCCTTCTCCAATCACTTCATGATGGCCATGACGCTGGCGCCCGGCTGTGAAGACGACGATTGATGCGCGTGCTTGCCGGCCACATACCTGGAACAGGGTAAGAGCCCGGTCGTTCTTGGACATGAGAGAGACGGCCGGGCTCTTGCCCTGTTCCAAACAGTGACTATCCGCGCAACAAGGCGCATCTTCCGAGTTTAAGCCATGGGGCAGTTGGCGCACCGATGCGGGGCGGCATAGAAGTTGGCGTATTTGAATGCCTATTACACCCGGAGCGCCTATCAAACGGTATGGTGCCCCGACGGGTAGGTTATGCGGGGAATGCTACCCGTCGAGAATAGCTGCACTGGCATGATCACTTTCGCGCTTCACCGCAGGTTACCAACTGCGTCCATGCCCACCGCCCCCGCCGCCGCGCCCCCGCTCGCTCCGCTCCTCGCGCGGTCGTGCTTCGTTGACGGTCAGCGGACG
>DASXVL010000539.1:0-4992 GCA_036504255.1 Armatimonadota bacterium
TGTTTGCGAACAAAAGTTGAAGCCATAGCTGAGCCGTAGCGCGCCAACTCAGGAGTTGGCATACCTTTTGCCTATCTGTAAAAATGCGATTTTTGCCTGTATTTTTACAATATAGGGGTTTTTACGAAGGAATCAGTCCCAGACGCTTTCCTGAAATCGGGCACCCCGCTACCACTGCCAAATCAGGGTTATTCTATGCAGCATTTGCTCAACCTGAAGATGAAGATACATCGCCCCAAGTTTGGCGCGCTGGAGATCCTGCGCTATATCGGTCCCGGGTTGCTGGTGACGGTTGGCTTTATCGACCCCGGCAACTGGGCGTCCAACGTCGCCGCCGGCTCGACGTTCGGCTATCAACTGCTCTGGGTCGTCACGCTCTCCACCCTGATGCTCATCGTGTTGCAGCATAATGTCGCCCACCTCGGCATCGTCACCGGCCTGTGTTTGGCCGAGGCGTCGAACCTCTATCTGCGGCGCTGGGTAGCGCGCGCTTTGCTGGTGAGCGCCGTACTTGCCGCCGTCTCCACCGCGCTCGCCGAGTTGCTCGGCGCGGCCATCGGTCTCAATATGCTGCTGCCGCGACTGCCGCTGCGCCTGTGTGTGGTGCTGACGCTGCTGCTGGTGTGCTGGATGCTCTATACGAACTCCTATCGCAAGCTCGAGCGCTGGATCATCGCTTTCGTCTCGCTCATCGGCCTGTCCTTTATTTTTGAATTGGCGCTCGTGCATGTGCCCTGGGGCGAGGTGGCCGTCAGCGCGGTCTGGCCACGCATGCCCGGCGGCTCGATCTTTCTCATAATGACGATACTCGGCGCGGTCGTCATGCCGCACAATCTCTTCCTGCATTCCGAGATCATCCAGAGTCGCCAGTGGAATTTGGAAGATGATGCGATCATTCGCAAACAATTGAACTATGAATTCATGGATACGCTGTTTTCCATGCTGGTGGGCTGGGCTATCAATGGCGCTATGATCGTCATCGCCGCCGCGACTTTTTACGCCGCGGGCGCGCACGTCACGCAGTTGAACGATGCCGAGCGCACGTTGCGCCCACTGCTCGGCAACGCCGCCGCCGTGGTCTTCGCCTTCGCGCTGCTCTTCGCCGGTATCTCCTCCTCCGTCACCGCTGGCATGGCGGGCGGCAGCATCTTCGCCGGGTTCTTCGGCGAACCCTATGACATCACCGACAACCACACCCGCCTCGGTGTCTTTCTCACCCTGGTCGGCGCCGCCGCGCTCATCTTCGGCATCGGCGATCCCTTCAAAGGCCTGCTCATCTCGCAGATGCTCTTGAGCGTGCAACTCCCCTGGACCATCTTCGCCCAGGTCGCCCTCACCTCATCCCACGCCGTTATGGGTAAATACGCCAACACCCCCCGCGAGCGCGCCCTGCTCTGGCTCGTCGCCCTGGTGGTGAGTGCGTTGAATGTGTATTTGCTGAGTGATGTATTGCGGGGATCGTAGGGGAGCGGCAAATTGCGGAAACGTACGGCGGCAAACACCGCACGGGTCAGGACTTCCCGACCGTGCGGTGTTTTGCCGCCTGCTAGCTACAGCTTCGGGTCGTACGAGATCACCTGGAAGTCGCGCACGGTCGTCGGCACATCGTCGGCCAGGATACCGGCTTTGCCGAAGGACAGGGCAAAGTCGTAACCATTCGAGCTGACCAATGCGCCATCGAGATAGCCGATGACGTGTTCGCCAACACAGCGCAAGGCGAGTTGGATGGCTTTACCGGGACGATAGGTGAAGGTTCCGCTATCGAGCACGGTCAATTTCCCGGCGTCGCTCCGGGCGATCTGCCACTGCCCCTGGCGGTTGAAGGTGAACTGATAGCAGGCGTTGCTCGTGGCGCGGCCCACCAGGCCGACCACCTGCGCGTCCGTCGTGAACTGCGGCTGCAGCGTGGCGGAGACGTTGTAGTTCCCCCAGGTGTTCGCATCGCCGGTGAGGGTCAGGCCGCTGCCTGTGTTGCCCTCCCGCTTGACCTGCCACGCGCCACGGATGGTCGTCCATTCCGTGGTGGGCAACGGCCGGGGCGGATGGGTGGAGTCGGCGGCGATGAACCAGAGATTCTCACGAATCGGCTTGTCATGAATGGGCACCGGGGTGGTCACCGTACAGACGATCTTGCCGTTGCGTTCGAGCCAGGCGCTCTGATCGCCGAGCTGGAAGGGCACGTTCACGGACTGCACGCCCGTCCCCACCTCCTGGCGGAAGATTTTATCACCGGTTTTGATGACCAGCGTGGCGGGGGTGTTCAAGATGGCGAGTGCCTCGATCTCGTCGGTCGGCTTGTTGCTCTTGACCTTATATTTATACACGGTGGGTTCCACCGCGTAAGGATGCGGGCGATGCCAGAGCGAGAGGAAATCCTCTTTCAAGACCGGCTGCTTCCCGGTTTTGAACCAATCGCTGTAGTAGCGCAGCAGCGGCAGCCAGGACATAAAGTGGTTATTGTCCGGCATGAGCGGCGTCTCACCGAAATCGTTCCAGGTGATCGCCTGGATCCATTGTACGCGGTCACGATGCTCGATGTTCCACATCCAGGCCGTGCGGAACAGGGCCGTGCCGCGCGTGGCGGTATAGTTCCACCCGCGATTGTAGTAGATGGGGGAGACTTCCCCCATGATGAGCATGGAGTCCGGCCAATAGTTCGCCAAGCGATCTCGGTTGGCTACGCTGACGCCCGGGCTGAATGATCCGGCGCCAAAGGCAAAGCTTGCATATTCCTTGCCATAGGCTTGCCCATAGAATTGATTCCAGTCGGCCCCCTGCGTGGTCATGAAGGACACCGGCATCCCTTGATCCGCCAGCCATTGTACCAGCACGGTCTTATCGAGCTCGGCAGCGCCTTTGCCATCCGGAAAGCCGTCACCATAGGGGGCGACCACGGGCTTGCCATCATAGCGCAATAGCGCCGGGGAGGTGGACGCGACCTGTAACCAGTGCAGAATCATCTGGCGTGACGGGGGGCTTCCCGCTTGTTTCGGTTGCGTACTCGGGGCTCCCAGGCAGGCATAATCGGGCATCAGCCCGATGTAGAAATCACCGACGATTTCCGCGGCTTTGAGCAAGCGGAGCCAATGGTTGATATAGCTCGGCTGGTCCCAGAGCATATCGACGAAGAAGCCGTCGACGCCCGCCTCTTTCGCGAGGCGAATCTCCGCGACCGTGCCCTGCAACATCACGTCCTCCGTGCTGCCGGTCGCCGTGGCATAGAGAATCGGACGACTGCTCCTCGCCCCTTTGTTCGGTTCGTTTTTGGGGTCGAATTCGCCCTGGTAGCCATAGGCGGAAGCGGCGGTCGTGTCACGGAGCGCCGGGAAACAGGGCATGTAATGGCAGAGCAGTAGACGCTTGCCTTTACTATCGGGGAATTGTGGTGCGGCGGCGCAGCCACTCAGCAGCGTGACGCCCAACAACAGGCACGCCAACAGGCGTTGCAGGGGGCGATTACACAGAATTCGTTGCATGGTTTTTTCCTCGGCTCGATCTTTCTGGGGCACTTTGAAAACAGTTTCTTAGGGCTCGCCTTATTGCTGTGTGAGCCCTAAGCATATAGGGATTGTGTTCCCGCATCCCGGCACTCGGGATGCGGGAACACAGACAGGTGTCTGGCGGTATTTTACACCGGCTGTGCTGAAATCGACCCTCACCCCAACCCCTCTCCCCGAGGAGAGGGGACTTGGTAATACGGGAGCAAGGCGACACAACTGGTATGACACGATGGCGCGGCTACTTGGCGCTCTGCATGGCGGTAATTTCGTCGGCATTCAGCAAACGATGGTACACGCGCAAATCCATGATGGCGAAGGAGTTATCCAGCGTGTTATGTCCGCTCCAGCCAATGGGACCGATGAGTAAGTCGCCGGTATAGGGCGCGATAGACGGCGTGTAGTACGACGGGCAGGTTTTATTGGTGCCCGGGGAAACGAGCTTACCGTCTACGTACATGGCGCCTTTCAATGTCGCGGTCGAGAAATCCCACACCACGGCGACATGGTGCCACTGCTTGGCTGCTGGGATGGCGTATGTCGGCACGGGGTTATAGCTGTTGATTAAGAAGGCATTGCCATAGAGCGTATTATTGGCGCACTGGATCTGCCAGCCTCCGGTATTGTTGCTCATGGCATTACTGATGATCGGGTCGTTGGAGTAGGTGCCGTTCATATACAGCCAGAATCCCACCGAGACGCAGGGTAGCGCCTTTTGGCAGATCGGCACGCCGGACGTCTTATAGGTGAGATGCTGATTGTTATTGCCATAGAAATTCAGCGCTTTCAAATCTTCACGTGGGCCAGAGACGGTGGAGAGCTGCACCCCAGTACTCGCCACGGGAGGTTGATAGGGATAGCTTCCGGTGGGGGCGACATCGTTGACGCCATGGAATCCCACTTGAAAAGCGGTGTACCAGGGGCCGGCGTCCCCGGTCAATTCCACGTGCCCATCCACGTAGGCGCAGATGAGTTTGCCCGCGTGTGGCGGGTTGGACGCATACGAGCCTGCCGGGCTGGTGCTATCCGCCGTGAGCACGACACTGGACGCATTGGCGATATCCGCCAACGACAGCCCGCTCAACGCGCTATCGTACGCGTAGTCGGAGATGAATACGGCGGTTTTTTCTCGTGACGGACAGTGCAGCATTTTGCCACCGGCGGGCATGTTGACGGCATCCATCCAGGCCAGCGTATCGCCGGCCTCATACTGGCCGTTACTATTGGCATCCGTGGTAAAAGCCGGGGGCAACTTCTCTTCGTTTTCTTGAGAATAGAGCTGAAAGGCCAGTGCCAGTTGCTTCTGGTTGCTCGTGCACTGCGCCTGGCGCGCTTTCTCGCGCGCTTTGCCGAAGACAGGGAAGAGAATAGCTGCCAGAATAGCGATGATTGCTATCACGACGAGTAATTCAATCAGCGTAAATCCCTTACTACGCTGGTGCGCGGAAAAGTGATCGTTCATGGAGTCTCCTGTACATTTGATTTATGCGTTCAT
>DASXVL010000540.1:0-8564 GCA_036504255.1 Armatimonadota bacterium
CGACTTGATACGCCATGAGATCGGTAACCGAAGCGTGCTCCTCGTCAGCCATCGTTTTTCCACCGTGCGCTTGGCGGATGCGGTCTATGTGCTCGAAAATGGTCGGGTCGTGCAGCAGGGGTCGCATGAGCAGCTCGTACAGCAGCCGGGACAGTATGCCCAGGCATATTTGAGCCAGCTACGCGGATACCGCGACTATGTGCTGGTATAATGATTAAACTCCCAGTTCTGCCGGGGAAATTCCCAGCGTGTGACAGTTCCGGGACTCTGGCTGTCATCATGCGTGGTTGCCCTAGCCCGGCTATCCCCGGCCGGAAAGGACAGCCCGGATGGGATAACTTACCAGGCGTAGAGCCAAGTACCAGAACACCGCTTTGCGCGATACAAAATCAAGCATCCGGCTTTGCCGGAGGTTCATGTTGCAGACAAATGCGAGAAAGGCTGTGCCACCGTGGCAGTCTCACTGGTGATCGCCGTCTATTACTATGACGGATACTTTTATGTGCCGACGTGCGTGCGTGCGCTGGATGGCAGGGTCGGCATCACCGCGCCCATCACCACCGTCGCGGCGGATGATCGCGCGGCGCTGGCGGAGGCGATCGAATTGCACGCCGTTGCCGGTAATGCGACGTTATCCAACGCCGATTTTCGCAACGCGTCGGACAGCGCGCTGCTGGCCGCCATGCATCTGCCGAATCGGCAGTCCTTCTATACCAAGACACAGCGTTGGTCCATTGTCGAAGACGGCGGTGTCTACACCTTGATCCCCTTCAAAGCTGCCGCCCTGCGCGGCGTGGTCGAAGATAGCGCCCATGCCGTTACGCTGAATCCTGCCACGTTCGCCAGCGAGGCAACGCAGCAGATCAAGGCGCAACTGCTCACTAACCTATCAGGCCAGTGAAGAGCGCGATGTGGAACCGGATGCGATAGGGGTGAAACATTCGATCTCAAGGAACGCACACACTTCGCTGACTTCGCGTGTAATATCGCGCATCGCAACGGCGAGGTGATGGGGGAATCCGTGCTGGAGAATGAGGGTGTTCAAGGCACGGTACTCGTTGACCAGCAGATCCGCAGCGCTGTACAGTTTATGCTGCGTCGTCGCGGGACTGTTCTCGCCGGTAAAGGTCAGCACTTTGAGGTGACCATCCGACGCCTGCGTCATGGCGATACCGGTCTTCGGACCATAGCGAAACTGGCCGATGAGCGCCGGGGCATGCGTCGGGTCGCCACCCTGACGGTCGGGAGACTTATAGGCAATCGCTTCATCGTCACCCATCAATCCGGCGATACCCACGCCACAGTGCCCAAGCTCAACACATGCGCTGCGCCCGGTGTAGTTGACGAAGTCGAGGCAGGCGGACGGCTTGCCGGTGAGGAGTGCGCCCAGGCTTTGCATGACGGCGGTCGGTACGTCCGATTCGCACGATGCCGCCCAGACATCGCCTTTAGTCATGAGCCAGGTCATGGGGAAACAGGCGGCAATTTCCGGATCTTTCGCCACTAACTCCGGCCAGCATTTCACCGCAATCGACGTGAAACCGTTGGCCACCACCTGGGCCTTGAAGGCATGGTACAAGCGCGCGCCTTTGCGCAGATGCGCTTCACTGATAAGGCAGGGACGCCCGGTGGCCATTTCGCTCATAGTCGCTTCGACATCGCCATCCGTGAAGCATGACGTGCCGCAGAATCCTGCAGCGGTACCTGATTTGTAGGTGTCCATGAGCGCCAGTAAGTCGATGTTCTCCTGCCGTGTGCCGAATGTGCGCAGCAAGGCGAATTGATCGGCATTGGCCGAGTGGAAGCCACCCGGCGCATCGCCGAAGCGTCCGAGAAAGTCGCGGCGAAGCATTGAGATGGCGCGGGCGCTGTTGAGCAACATCTTCAATTCATCATGATAGTCCTCGCTGGCAGGGTCACCGGGGAGTGGGCGCACATACCGCCCCACACGTTGGGCCACGTAGTTGTTCATGACGACGCCGCACCAGGCGTTGGTGGTCCACTCCCGGTCACCCAGCTCCGCTTCATAGTCTGCGCTGACAATGAGTGGCGTGCGGCTGAGCTGTGGATGCAGGGCAATGGTGGGGAACACATGCCCATTCGGGAAGGCGCTATTGAAAATGAGCACGACATCGACCCTGTGCGCGGCGAAGTCGTCAGCCACCTTGGCGGCCTCATGTGGGCCGAAAATACGCGACACCAGCAGCGAATCCGCATGAATTGCTCCCTCGGACTTGAGCTTGTCGAACAGCGCGGTGAATTTCTGCTCTGCCATGGCTTTGCCGGGGAGACTGAACGCGCCTATCGCATTATATACCGCGCCGACTTTGGGCGCGGTCTGTCGGTCATAACTCTGAAAATAGCTCATGGTCGTATCCTTTCGCCGTGAAACAATTACTTCATGGACTCGTGATGCCCTCGTGCGTAGTTGCCCTATCAAAGCAAACGGGATAGCCGGGCTATGGCCCTGTTCCAGACAGTGCTAAGGACAACATGCAAGGCTAATGTCAACAGCACTGTCTGGAACAGGGCCATAGCCCGGCTATCCCCGGCCGCAAACAACAGCCGGGATGGGAACACTTACAAGGCGCATCACCTGGGCGGCGGTTCGGATGACCAATCATCCGCCGGGAAGGCGAAATCGGTCAAACTGAGCTGGCGTGCGGCCTGTCTGCTGGCAACGGTCGCCGCCCACACGATGAGACGATCATCGAGTTCGTGCCGTGGGAACAGCGGACAGCCATGTACGATCGCCTTGAGGAAGGTCGCCGCATACGTCTCACCGGCACGGTTCGTGTCGATCGGCCCTGCGGCGGGAGCGGCCGGCACGTCCCAGTGTCGCCCGCTCGCAAAGACACGGCTTCCGCGTGGGCCCTCGGTGACGGTGATGAGCGGCACCTGCGCCAGCAGTGCTTCACGGGCGTGTGCCGCCAGTTGCGACCATTCCAGCGCATTCAACGCCAGGTAGTGCAGGTACGGCGCCAGCGTGTGGAGCGGCACAGCCGCATCATCGATGTTGCGCATGGACGGCGCGTACATGACGAGACCCGGCTGGCCGCCGGCCAGCACCGCGGCGGCAAAGGCATTCGTGGCGCCACAGAAGACGAGCACCCGGGCCCGTGCCGCCAGCGCAAAATGCTTCGCCTGCGGTGTCCAGTGCAGCAGGGCATGCCGTTCGCCAATCGCGAGCTTGTCGTTGTGCTCGGAGAGGATAATCAGCGTTTGGTCGCTCGTAAGGCTCGGCAAGCGCGTGGGCTGCACAGCCACCGCCACCTCGGCGAGCAGCGACTGCACGGTCTCCCCAAGCGCATCTTGGCCAAACGGCGCACAGAGTATGCCGTCAAATGCTTTCGCATAGCCAGCCCCCATGCCACCAAGTTGCCGGTAGGCGCGACGAACGTCGTGTCGCTCAGTGACTACGGGGATCGTCTGTCCGGCACACACGCGTGCCAACAGCGGCTCACGGAGTTGATAGCTCGCACCGGTAATGGGCGAGTCCGCCGGTAAGATCAGTTCGAGCAGATCGCCGGTCGGTCCGCTGAGTTGGAGGAGGCCATCCGTGCGCGGCGTACATGACACGGCCGACAAGCTCTGATCAAGCGGGGTTGAGACTGTCCGCACCAGTGGCCCCTCGATCACGATCACCGTATCGAGATATGCCGGACCAAACACCACAGACCTGCCGGGCGTGGTTATATTGACAGCGGGGTGACTCACTTGTTACGCTAACCTCTATCCCTGTATTGCAGACGTTTGCGATAGTGTACTTCCCTGCATTACGCCTGTCAATCCCTCGCGGCAGATTCATCCCGCCGATCACGTCATTGACAGATCGAGAGGCGGTTACTACTATACGGGTAAGAATATGGGGTCACATGGCTGTTACTATCCAAGATATTGCTGATCGCTTGCACCTGTCGAACTCCACCGTGTCGCGGGTGCTGAATAATAAAGGCAAGGACTTTATCTCCGAGGCGACGCGGCAGCGTGTGCTCACCATGGCCGGGGAGATGGGCTATCGCCCCAATCTGGCTGCCCGCGCGCTGGTTTGCGGGCGGACGGATTTGTGTGCCCTCTGGTTGCCCCGTCCCTACTCGGCGTACTATGCGCAATTGGTATACCTGGTGACCACGGCGCTGAACGCAGCCGGGCTGGATGTGCTGACGAAAGAAGTGCAACTGCAGGACGAAGCGCCGCAGCCGCACTCGTCCCGTTTCCTCACCCTGCCGGTCGATGGCATACTCGCCTGTGATGCGGATCGCGATGTGCAGCGCTATCTGGCGCAATTCCCCCACCACAACACGCCCATGGTGAGTATGGGGTCATACTGTTCGTCGCAGTGCGATTACGTGGCCATCGATAATTCTGCCGTCGCCGGACAGGCGGTGCAGCATTTGGCGGACGTGGGCTGTCGGCGCATCGCACATGTGCTGCCCCACATCTCCCATCACGCCGGCGAGTGGCGTCGTGATGCCTACCTCCAGTTCATGGAGCACACGGGCCGCGCGCCGGAGCTCGTGCTCTGCCCGGAGACATCGCGTAAATCCGCCCGCGACACGATGCGTGGCTATATCGCGGCCCATGGCTGTCCGGACGGCATCTTCTGCCATAACGATGATCTGGCCATCGGCGTGTACCGTGCACTGTGCGAACTCGGGTATCGCGTGCCGGACGACGTCGCGCTCATCGGGTGTGACGGGATTGCCGATATTGAATATTTGGAGATCCAGTTAAGCACCATTGCCAGCCCCGTGCAGGAAATGTGCCAGCTCGCTTGTCAGCTCTTGCTCCAGCGCCTGCAGCACCCCGACCTTCCGCTCCAGCAGCATCTGCTGACCTCGCACCTCGTGATTCGTCAGTCATCGCAACGCTGATCTGTTCCACCAGGAACGATTATGCCGTTCTGGTGGGGAGCGACCTGTACACAACAGGGCCACAGCCCGGCTATCCCAGGCAGGAAACAACAGCCAGGATGTGTTACTCTGCTGCAAAATACCGCGCAAAACAGGCGCCGTCTACGCCATGCCCAGTCATGGGACGGTTGTCGGTGTTAAAACATCGTATTGTCGTTTGCCGACGAGGCGGGCACTTCTTGCATTACATCCCAGTGCTCCACGAGTTTGCCGTGCTCAAGTCGGAAGATATCAACGACAGCGGTGCCGCGGTCGCCTGGCTCGCGAATGAGTTGGCTATGTATCACCACCAGATCACCTTCCGCGACTTGCCGCTTGCAGTCGATGTGCACCATGGGATACCTGGTGATTAAGTCGCGCATGAACGCGATCAGCGGTTCCGGACCATCGGCCGCGCTCGGATTGTGTTGCCGGTAGGTTGGCCCGAGGTATTGCGCGACGGCCGCTTCCGGTTGCTGCCCATTCACGGCCAGGTTATAAAAATCGCGAACAATGCCCTTGTTCGCCTCCAACTGCTCAGACATCGTTGCGCTCCTCCACGCTTCGCGCCCGGCATACGGGTGGTGAGCCATGAGCATCACCTGCTGCGTCATCCGTTATGCGCTCTTCTTGATTTGTTTCCCGTGATGCTGTCCCCATTCCTCGGCCTGCGCGGTCGCAATGGCAATGGCGCGTCCCTCTTCATACCCTTGCTCCAGCAAGGCATTCGCAATATCAATGGCTTTGTCCCGCACCTCCGCGGTCAAATTCTTCATCGACACCGGATAGTGTTCCTCCGACCAGGGCATCGCGATATCCTCCTCTGCCACGACGTTACAGATGACCTTTTCCCAGCCAATGCACGCGCGACCGGGCAATCATGTGACAGGCGTGCGCGGTACATGGCAAATCGTGCCCGCTGCGTACCAGCCGATGCTCCACCGGCGGCGCTAGTTATATGAAGGATGCCGAATGATCGGGCAGTTGATGGTGTGATCGGTGTCGGCATCACAACGTGGGTCGCGCACAGACAGACAAGTACTGCACGTGCCGAGACGTGCGGCGTAGACCGGCACGCGCTTGTCGTTTTCCGGTTGTGCCATATAGCCTTGGTACGCCCGCACTAATTCGGTGCAGGTGTCGAGCAGCGGCACAGCAGCGACTGCTGCTTCGAACATGGTGATCGCCTGTGGGAAATCCGCCTTATGAAAGGCCAGTCTTCCCCGACTGGCGGTGAGCAGCGCCTGTAGATACGCTTTGCGCGAGGAAGCGAGGCCGCTCACGCTGATGTCGCCCTGCGCTGTGTTAAGCAGCGCCTCCGGGGACGGAGACGCGGTGTCGCTCTCTTGCTGCAAGTTGGATTGATAAATCGCGATGCGTACCCGAGCTTCGGAGAGTGACAGCCGCTCTTCCAGCGCGCCACCGGTATCCTGTTTCCCACGGGTAGCCAGTGTCGCCACGGCTTGCGCTGCGTCCTGCAACGAGCGATGACTTTCGGCATGGCGGTGGTTGCGCAGGTACGCGTACCCGAGATTGAGGTGAATGAGCGGGTGATCGGTGATGACCTCGCGTGCGGTGTGCAAGTGGATGATCGCCTGTGCATCGTCATGCAACAGTAAACAGATGTAGCCCTGCCAATAATGCGCCGTTGCGTGCCGCAGGCAATTTGGTCTATCCTCCAGCAGCTCATCAGCCTCCTTGAATCGGCGCTGGGCATAATGTAACTCGCGACGGTTCACGACGATACCATATTCATTGACCGCTTCTTTTAAGAGGTAATGCGCAAATTGATAACAGAGTTCGCCGTTGTCCGTGTCGAGCCGCAGCAGATTCTCCCACGCCCTGCGCGCTTTATCTTTTACATGTAACGCCGTATACGCCTGCGCCAGCGCTGTCAGCGTGTCGAGGCAGCGGGGGTTCTTTTGGTACTCCGCCTGCGCGGTCTGCAGTGCCTCGGTATATTTACCTTGCGCGACCAACAGGCGTGCCAGCAGTGCACGTAAGTGAAAATTGGTGAAGTCAATTTCATGGTAGGCTTTGGCGCTGCTCGCCGCACGCTTGAGTAGGTTTGCCACGATAGCCAGCGGCATCTTCACGTTTCCACCGTCCGCCTCAGCTCTTGTCAGCACACGCTGTGCCAGTAGTGACGTCCCGTACGCATAGGTGAGACAGTGCTTCGTGGGAGTCAGCGACTTCAGCAGACGGATCATCTCCGGCACCGCAGCGCACTGCAGTTTCCACATCATGCGCACCTGCTCCAACTGCTCAGGCATTCCCAATAACAGGTAGCCCAGGGCAATAGTCGCGAACAGTTTTTTCGACGTTTTCTCGCCCAAGAGTGTACTGGCGCGCAGTAAATGGTCGCCGGCAAGGCGCGTCAGGTGCGCTCGTCCCGCTGCGACGGCGTTGTCGTACTGCTGCCGGGCGTAGAGCAGTCCTAGATATGCATGCGGACTGACGTAGGACGGGTCAATACTGATGGCGTGGCGAAACATGGCGCTCGCCAGTGGGAACAGTTTCTTGTCCCGGCGGTAGTACAACCGTCCTAACTGCAGGCAGACCGTTTTCTCGCAGGGCGTCAGTCCATACGCCCATTCCATGAATAAGCGGGCCTTGGTAAAGGCTTGCAGTTGCTGCCGGTTCCACGGGACTATCGCTGGCAGTGTATTTTCGCCTTCCAGGATCCCCAGGGTTTCCTTCGCGATATCGGGGTCGGCGCAATAGGCGTAGATCACCCCCAGGTTGTGCAGACACTCCGACGCGGTGTCCGTGCGCTCCTTTCGCTTAGCGTGATAGGCTGGCTCCCACGCCTTGCAGAGCTGCAGCGCACAGAGTCGGTACCAGGCGGCGAACGCGCCAAGTTTCGCGAACATCACCCATTCGGCTTCGGTCGATGTGGTGCCCGGCCCCTCGGTGGCGTTGCGCCGTAGGGTGGCCCCTTTGAGCGAGTAGACGCACGCCGCCTCATAGAGGGGCACGGTGGCAATGATTTGGTCACATACGGTGAGGATAAATTCGTAGAAGCGCTGTCGCTGCCGACGAATATTCGTCACGGCGTCTTGCGCATCCCCCGGCAGCTGATCCTCCGCACGCTGTAGCTCCAACGCGCGTTCCCAGTACACCAGCGCCAGCCCGTAGCGTGACGACCAATCGGACGCGTCGCGCAGCAGCGCCTGTTTGAAGGCCTGTTCGGCAGCTTCCAGCGCGTTGAGATCCAGATTGTCCTTCTCCGACACCGCCTTCTCCAGGTGTAAGATGCCGATGTTGTAATACGCCAGCGAAAAGCTTTCATCACGCATCGCCGCTTCAGTAAACTTGAGCATGGCCACGTTAAGTTTGTGCGTACGCTGCGGGGGAGTATGCAGACTCTCGTAATAGGCGGCCAGCCCATCGTTAAACTCCTGCACCGCTTCCCAACGAATATTGCCGTTATACACCAGGTCGGCGAAAATCTGGCACGCCAATTGATAAATCATCGACAGCATGCTGACTTCGAGCGGCTGGCCATCACTATCCACCGGTGGTCCCACGCGCCAACTACGCGTCGGCCCATCGCTGATGAGATGCGCCACTAACATCGGCTGTCCTTCTTCCAGGTAGATGCCTCCGGTGATACGCGGGCTGTGCGCCAGCCGGGATATCAGATTGACCAAAAATCCGACCGGCAGTTTG
>DASXVL010000541.1:0-2376 GCA_036504255.1 Armatimonadota bacterium
CAGCATGGGATCACCTGATTTCGCAGAACTCATCGCCCTGCTCAATGCGCGGGATGCGGAACGGCCGCGTCGGAAGCGCCATAGGTTACCGGAGGCCCCCTACACCTACAGCGACCGCGAGTTCTTTTTCACCCTGTGCGCGCGCCACCTCGGGACACCCTTTACCGATGAGCGTCTGGCCCGTCACATCATTGAGGCTCTCCTCTGGCAGCGTCAGCAACACCATTGGCGCCTCTTTGCCTACTGCCTCATGCCGGATCATCTGCACTTTATCGCGCAATTACCCGAAGAATCTGACGCAGAGCCAAACAATATTTTGAACCAGGTCGGCGCCTTCAAGTCCTTCACGACGACACAGTGCTGGTGGAAGCACGGCGGGCAAGATCAACTCTGGCAGCGCAGCAGTTATGACCGGGTGATTCGCTACAATGATTCGGTGGAGCACGCCGTCAATTATCTCCTGGCCAATCCCGGGCGCAAAGGCTTGATCCATCCGGGTGAGCCGTACCCATATGCCACCATCATCGACGCATGGTAAAACATCCCCATGGAACCCCTATCCCGCCATTACACGATGCGCACCATCTCACGGTGCAATCCCTTTTTCTACAGGGCGCATTGTCCGAAGCCATCGGCAGGAGGCACGGCCGGCCCGGCGAATGTTTATAATAAATCCGGAGCTGGGGTCCGCTACGCCGAGGCAACGATAAAACCCTATTTCATCGCGAAAGGATATGGCGATGTGGCGTTATGGATGCATGGGATTGCTGCTGTTGCTGCTCAATGCCGCAGGGTTTACCATCCCGGCGCTGTTACAGAAGCAGAAGCTCTGGCTGCCGGTACGACGCGTGGTCGAAACGCTGGGCGGCCAGGTCATCGTGCCGGGCGTATTCACGCAAGCCGTACTCGGCAATCGCCGTCTCATCTACGCGGAGACGAACGCCGATGCGGTGCGCTGGTCACTCAATGGGAAGACGTTGCCGTTGACCTACCCTGTACGCCTCGTCAAAGATACCGCCTTTCTCCACGTCGATATTGTTACCAGTGGGCTGGGGCTCCGCGTCCAGGTCAATCCGACGCGCGGAGTGGTCCATATCACCGATCCACGCACCGGCAGGCATTGCGATCTCTACCTGCAATCGACCTTCGCGCTCCCCGTCACCCCTGACGTGCGGCGTTTCTTCACGGCGATCAATCAGGGGGATACGACGACGGTCCGCCGCATGCTCGCCCGACGCCCCAACCTGGTGAATAGCGCACTGGATTACTGCAGTCCGTTAGAGGCCGCCATAGCCGGGGGATATCCGGAGATCGCCGACGCACTGCTCGCCGCCAACGCCTATCTCTATGATAGACCGCTGTACACGGCTGTGAACACAGGTAGCTTGTCCATGGTGCGTTACCTGGCGGCACACAGAGGGCTGATCAATAAAAATAGCGTGCTGCTGACGGCGCTCCGCGAGTCTCACCTGAATATCGCTGATTACCTGCTCACGCAAGGCGCGGTGCTTGCGCCACAGCAGGCGTTGTGTGACGCGCTCGGCAATCGCGATACGCGCGTTGTCGCATGGCTATTGCAGCATGGCGTGGACGTTAATACACCGGTGCACAATCACGATACGCCGCTCGTGCACGCGATGGACGATCTCCCGATGCTGCGCTTCCTGTTGGAGCACAAAGCCGATCCGAACCTGCCGCATGGGTACGATACCCCCATGCATCTGGTAGGCGACAGCCTGTATACGTTACAACTTCTGATCGCGCACGGGGGAAATGTCAATACCAGAAATAAGTTTGAGCAGACACCGCTCTTTATGCCCTTGGGGATGGACACCGCTCCTTACCTGATAGCGCACGGCGCCAAGATCAATAGCCGGGATAAGGCAAAACGCACGCCGTTGCACCGGCAAAGTGTGTTAGGCGATGCCATGGTTGTCGAACTCTTGATACAGCACGGTGCCGATGTCAACGCGCGTGATAACTTCTCGCGCACCCCGCTACATTTCGTCAAAAACGCGCCAACGATGATCGTCTTGCTGGAGCATGGAGCGAATCCCAATGCTGTAGACAAAGATGGCAACACGCCATTACACACGCTGTTTGATCTTCCCAGCACACTTGGGCGAATCAAGAACTACTATGAAGAAGATTCCGTCATAGCCTATCCTGATCGAGAGAAAATCGATCGCATGATTCACCTGCTCCTCCAGAAAAAAGCCGACCCCACCCGTCGGAATAAGAAAGGCGAAACCCCGGCTCAAGTCGCGCGCGCCAACAACCAGAGTGAGTTTGCCCCGCTGCTGAGACCGCATAATTGAGGCCATCGCTTAAGGACGTCCGGCGTTCCCGTATCGGGGCCGTATCGCGACGCGCTGC
>DASXVL010000542.1:0-21098 GCA_036504255.1 Armatimonadota bacterium
ACCCGGCGCTGTTCTTCGGCAAGCTGAGCGCGACTCCGGTCGGCTTCCAAACAGTGCTGTTGACTCTAGCCCATCCCACAAATCCTTCCATCAGGAAAATCATGGTTCACACAACGTCCCATCTGTATAATAGTTCAAATAACAGCAGAAGTAACCTGCCAATATCTCGTGCTTTTCTGGAGAATTGTGCAAAAAAATCGGATAACAAATGAAGACGCGACGTGCGCCGTATGCGATAGTCGGGGAGAGGATATCGGCTGTCCGGTGTCGTCACATGCGCCGAAGGAGACTGTCATGCCATCACCGAACTTTGAGAACCTGTTACGCGTGTTGCGCCGGGAAGCGCCATCGCGCCCTACCCTCTTCGAATTCTTCCTCAACGACCCGCTCTATTTGCAGTTGTCCGGCATGCAGGAAAAGCCAACGGATAAGTTGGAGGCCGGGCGCATGTACATCCAGGCCTATGCCAACGCCGGGTACGATTACACCACCACGCACGGAGCGAATTTTGGCTTCCCCAGCAAGGCAGTGGCACACCAGGCGAGCCGCTCGATGAACGACACGGCGGTGATCGCGGACCGGGCCGACTTTGACGCCTATCCCTGGCCTGACCCGAACGAAAGCGACTATTCGCCGTTGGAGATTCTGGCCCCGGACTTGCCGGCGGGGATGAAATTTGTGGCCTATGGTCCGGGCGGCGTGTTGGAAAACGTGATGCAACTCGTCGGGTATGAAACGCTGTGCCTGTTGACCATGGATGATCCGCAACTGGTCGAAGATATCTTCACCGCCGTCGGCTCGCGCTTCGTGCGCTATTATGAGATCTGCGCGCAGTTCGACAGCGTCGGCGCGCTGATCTCCAACGACGACTGGGGTTTCAATACGCAAACCATGCTCGCGCCCGACGACATGCGCCGCTACGTCTTCCCCTGGCATCGCCGCATCGTCGAAACCATTCACGCGGCGGGGAAACCGGCGATCCTCCATTCCTGCGGCAATCTGGCGTCGGTGATGGATGACATCATTGACGACATGCGCTACGACGGCAAGCACTCCTACGAGGACAAAATCTGTCCGGTCGAGGAGGCCTACGAACGTTGGGGTAGCCGCATCGCCATTCTGGGCGGCCTCGATCTCGATTTCGTCTGCCGCGCCACGCCCGAGGCCATCCGCGCGCGCGCCGCGGCCATGCTCGAGCGCTCCGCCACGCGCGGTGGGTATGCCCTCGGCACCGGCAACAGCGTCCCGGAGTATGTGCCGACCGAAAACTACTTCGCCATGATCGGCGCGGCCACCAGCCAACGCGCGTAGCTGCGGTGATTCAGTCCTGGTCGCGACAGGACATGCCTTGTCGCGGCCAGGGTCACGGGCGAAAAACGATGGCCCCGCACACGCGGTACTCCGTGGCCAGTTGCGCGGCGGTCAACGTTTTCTTGCCGGAGAGGGGGTCGCCGATAACGACGCCCTCCCGCGTCTGCCCCAGCACCGTAATGAAGTGCCCAGCATTCCCCAGGCCCGTGCCGAGCAGGGCGGGTGCGGGGATGTCGGCAACCGAGCGGGGTTGCCGGTAGCTGGCGCGCAGCCCCTGGCGCCGAGCGAAGCGTAGCAGATACCAGAGCTCGGTGCCGGAGGCGCAACTGTAGCAGGCGCGCGCAATCTCGCGCTCGGAATGCGGCTGGCCATAATAGGCCAGGATGGTCGCCAGCGACGCTGGGCCGCACGTGGAGGCGGTGGTTTGCAGGCACACCCCATCGCTCCATTCATTCTGCAACGGCGTGCTTAGTTCAACGGGCCGAATGATCGGTTTGGCAAAGGGAGCGAGCAGGAACACGGTCATTAGGGTAAAAAGTAGCCCCCGCCATATTTGCGCGGCGAACGACGGGGCGGCGACGGCGCGGGGCATGAGAAAGCCGCCGAGCAAACACCAACTCGCGGAGAGTGCTTCCGTACCCGGCAGACTGCGCCACTCGATATACCACCAGGGTTCGGGGAACAGGTGCGCATAATAGAGGACAAACGAGAGCCCCGGCAGGCAAAGCAGCACAAGCAGCAGACCGACCACCCAGCGCCGGCGCTGCACACGATCAGCGAGCCGTTGTCCGCCAGCATAGAGCACAACACCGCCAAGCATCGCAAGTAGCATATACGGGTTCCAAAACATCGCCGTTTCCTTCCACGAATCTTCGCCAGCCTATATTACGGCATCCGCCATGAAGCCCCCATGTCCTGGCGATGAACGGTAGATGAAATCGCCAGGGAAACAGTACAACGTATGATCCAGTGACTTGTCGGCAATACCGTCGCCTGCTATAGTTTCACTATGCCGTCTCCGTATACCTGGCGACGGTGATAAAAACTGAGGTGAACTATGTGCTGCTTCGCGCGATTACGTCGCTATCTGCTGCTCGTTGCGCTTGTGTGTGTTGCTGTCGCCCGCTGTGGCGCAGACGAAGCGGAGACCAAGGCCACCCAGGTGGCGCAGACATTCATCACACACTGCACCAAAGGTGAATACACCGCAGCGGCGAGCGCGTTCGACGCCACCATGCGCACGGCGATTCCCGTGCCGCAATTACAGCAAGTCTGGGAAGGGATCACGCAGCAAGCCGGTGCGTTCGTGGCCTTGCAGGATACGCATTGTCAACGCGTTCCTCCGTACACTGTTATCTCCGTGATTTGCCAATTCAACAAGCAAGCGTGGGGCGTCATCGTGGCCTGTGACGACCGCGGGACAGTGAGCGGTCTGTATTTCTACCCGGACACGCCCCCTTATGCCGACCTCACGAAGTTCCACGAGGTGGCGGTGACGATCGGGACCGCCCCGTGGGCGTTGCCGGGCACGCTCACCGTGCCGAACGGCCCCGGACCCTTTCGCGTGGTGGTGCTGGTGCATGGCTCCGGGGCGAATGATCGTAATGAGACTGTCGGACCGAACAAGCCGTTTCGCGACCTGGCGTGGGGACTGGCAACGCAGGGTATCGCCGTATTACGGTACGAGAAACGCAACTATACACACGCCGCAGAGTGCGCCAAGTTACCGGTGTTCACGGTCAAAGAAGAGACTATTGATGACGCGGTGGCGGCGGTCGCCCTGCTGCGCACACGCCAGGAAATCGATGGTCGTAATATCTATGTACTCGGGCACAGCCTGGGCGGCTATCTGGTACCGCGCATCGCCCAGGCAGACGGTGCGATCAGCGGGTTCATTATCCTTGCGGGCGCCGCGCGCCCGTTGGAGGACATCATCCTGGAGCAAAATGATTACTTCTGCAAACTCGATGGCAAGGTGACGGACGACGAGCAGCGAGTACTCACCGCGGCCCACGCGGGCGCCGCGCGTATCAAAGACCCGGCCCTGCCCCTGGACACGCCCGCGGCGCAATTGTTCAACGCGCCCGCGTGCTATTGGCTGGATCTGCGTGGCTACCAACCGGCGGAAAGGGCAAAAACGCTGCAGCAACCGCTGCTCATCCTGCAGGGGAAGCGTGACTACCAGGTGACGCATGACGATTATCTACTCTGGAGCGCCGCGTTGGCGACACGTCCCAACGTCACCATGAAAGAATATGACGATCTTAACCACTTCTTCCTTCCCGGCAAAGGACGGTCAACCCCAGCGGAAAACGAGCAGCCGGGACACGTGGATGTTCATGTGGTTGAGGACATTGCCGCCTGGATCGCCGCGCGTTAGCGGTACTGCCGCCGTACGCTGCGTACCCCTTCGTCGCGGATGAGTTCGTTCGCCACCAGTTCCAGGTCCTCATGTGAAGGGGTGCGCCCATCGATGCTGATATCGCCGACACCGGCATCTTCGCTGGCGATGGCGATGCTCAATACCTCAAGCCCATGCGCAGCAAAGAGCGCTTGTACCCACTCCGCCCGGCGGCGCGGTTGCTGCAGCGTGATATCCAGGCTGAAGCTGTGCCGGTTGCGCTCCAGGCGCACCTCGAACTGCCGTAAGACCGTCAGCGAGGCGAAGACCAGCACCGTCCCGATAATCGCCACGACGAAGGCGCGCCCGCCATATCCCGCCGCCAGCCCGATGCCCGCCACCGCCCAGAGGCTGGCCGCCGTGGTGAGTCCGCGCACGATACTGCCCTGTTTAATAATCGTGCCGGCGCCCAGGAACCCGATACCGCTGGCCACCTGCGCGGCAATGCGGCCCGGATCGTACTCTTTCCCCGCCACCGCGACCGAGACCAACATATAAATGGCTGAGCCCACGCAGACGAGGATATGGGTGCGGAAACCCGCGGGACGTTCGAGTGATTCACGTTGATAGCCGATGAGTCCGCCACACAGCGTAGCGATGAGTAATTGTACGACGACCGTGCTCCAGTATGCCAAGCCCCATGCTTCCATGTACGACCCTCCTACCAATCAGGCAGACTTCCCGCTAACTCCCGGCCAAGAAGCGCCGAATTGCCGGATTTGCGACTTTACGCCCCGGCAACCCCTGCGATATACTCTAGACTAATACTGGGCTTACTCATTATAGCATACCAATGCTTAACACGTGCTTTCCTTCGCACACGACATCCGGGAGAGGGCACGGGCGCCGAGTGGAATAATAGGGGGGTTACCATCATGGCTGAAGACCTCGTTCCCGTCTTTAACGCGACCGATGAAGTCCAATCCTTGCTCTACTGCACCATGTTGCAGGAAGCGGGTATCGACGTCATCGAGCGCCCGCTGGAAGAGTCCTGGCTGGAAGGTGTCATGCAGCAAGGGTTGCACAGCCAGCTGCTGGTACGCGCCGAGGATGCCGAGCGTGCCCACGCGCTGGTCGAATCCTTCCGCGCCGAAGCCGACCAGGGATTGCTCAACGCCACGCCGGATGAGGACCCTAAGCTCGCGCCGACAGACGAAGCGACCGGAAACGATGAGGCCTGATGTCTCGCGTGTCACGCCGACGCGCCTCCGGATGCTCTCACGACGCCCCGCCACAGGGCTCAGCAAAAAATACGTGTCCAATTTTGACGCCGGGCGCTTGGCCGTGATCAAGGCGAGCGTTTGCGCACATATGAGGTCATATTTGAAGAACGCTCAACGCAGAGCACGGCCAAGCGTCGTAGACCCAGAGGCTCTCGAAGGGAACAAGTCAAAATGGACACGTATTTTTTGCTGTGCCCATAGCCCGATTTGTGAAAGGAATTACATGCGACTCGCACCTCTCGTAGCTGTCATACTCGTACTCACCGCTGTGCTCTCGACGACGGCCGGCAGCGCCCTGCCAGCCAGGAAGGAAGCCGGACAGGTCATCAGCTACGCTGCCTGGTCACCGTCAGCGCTCTATCTGGCCTTTCGCGTGGATGACCCGATGATCGTGGGCAATCAGACGCTCTGGTTAGGGCAACCCTGGCAAGATGATGCCATCGCGATCTATCTCCAACTGAGCCCACAGGAGAGCGACACGCTCACACCGCAAAGCCTCCGTGTCGTGATCAGCGCGGCTGGCGGCATCAGCGTCCAACGTGGCGAGCAGGGAGCGTGGCGTGATGATCCGACCTGGTTTGATCCGTTATCCCAAAAAGGTACCATTCGCTACGCGGTAAAAATCCTTGACGGCGGCAAGGTGAACGAGACTACTAAGCCCGCAAACGGCTATCAGGCCGAATTAGCGCTCTCCTGGGATCTGCTGGGCGTGCGCCCTCCCGTGGGAATGGGCCCGCACGGCGAGTTGCCGTGCGTCCGGTGCGCCGTCGTCAATTATTCCCAGGGTGAGACACAATCGGTGTCCTGCTGGCCGGAGAATCTGGCGGCGGCTGATCTGACGTCGCCCTCCCGCTGGGGGCAGTTACAATTCGGGCAAGACCTACGACCCATTGCCACCCAGGCACGGCTTGTCAATGCGACACGATTGCCCGGCGACCTGCACATCGACGCGCAGTTGGATCCCATTGAGTGGATGACCGCCGGCATCGTCACCTTCAAAAAGCAGTGGGGCGACGTGGTGATCCCGCGCAAGACCGAACGGCAAGCGGTGAGTTTGGTGTCCGCGTGGTATCAACTCGACCCCTTCGCCGCCGCGAGCTACCAACGCCCCTGGGAGCCGACAGGGCCCTGGGCCGGCGCCGACACGCCGATCTACCATCAAGAACAGATCCGCGAAGCGCGCCGCGCGGGTATCGATGCCTTTGCCGTTATCCTCCCGGCTGACCCGCGCCTGCGCGAGCAGACCCGTACGCGCCTACTCGCGTTACGCAGCGCGTTGCATGACTACGCCGGCGTCAGCGCAGAAACCACACTGTGGGATACGCCCCTCTTGCTGCCGGTTCTCGACCTTTCCGGCGCGGGGAACCTCGACCTGAAGCAGGAGTCAGGCGAACGAGCACTCATCGCGCTGCTGGAGGATTTCTATCATCTCATACCGCCCCAATATCGCACGATGGTACCCGGTGGGGCCAACCAGCCCTACTGCTATCCGGTGGTGTTGACCGCACCGACGCCCGGCGTCCAATGGGACGACACCTTTACCGCTCGGCTGACGGCGCGTCTGCAGGCGGAGGAGCACCTTCCCGTCGGTTGGATTCTTGATAGTGGGTGGAAAGGCGAAAAGGGGCTGCCCCATGTGCTGATGCAATCGGACTTCTCGCCGACTGCCGGCGCGCAATTAAGTGAAGGGGCAATGCTCAGCGCGCTCGTCTCCCCCGGCGCGGGCAACGTGACGCGCGACACGCTGCCCCGGCGCGGCGGCGAGACCTTGAGCAACAACTGGGTCAAGCTCATCGCCAGCCGCCCGGATTTTGTGCTCATTCACAGTTGGAACGGTTTTTCGCTGGGCAGCGCAGTGGCGCCGTCCCGCGCTGACGGTTACCAATGTGTCGATAGTCTGCGCGTAAGTACGTTGCAACTGGCCGCGGAGCGCGGATTCGGCGTGTGCCTGCTGCGTCACGACTTACCGGCGACCCTGCTCCCTGGCAAAGCGTATCCCGTCGAATTACTGCTCAAAAATGGCGGCACGCAGCAACTCACCGCCAAAGAAGGCTACCGAGTCGATTACCGCGTAGTCCGGGCCGGCGAGACTCAGCTCTCCGGTTCGGTCAGTGAGCGGATCATGCTGCTGCCGCTCACCGGCACGCGCATGAGTTTCACCCTGCCGACCGGGAAAGACCGGAATCCCCTCGCTCCGGGGACGTACGAACTACAATTGGATTTCCTACGCAATAAAATTGCCTTTCTCAATACCCCCTTGTTCCGGGAGAAGATCGGCACCCTGAGCATCCCCTTTACCATCGCCGCCACCGCCGACGCGGTGCAGCTCGTGACGAGCGAAACGCCGGAGGCACTGCCGACCGGCGCCCACGCTTCCGTGCAATTCGGCGTGCGCCAGACCAGCGCAGCCACTGCCCACAAAGGCACGGTGGCGTTCCACCTCCGCTGGCTATCTGAACAGGGTGTCCCGCTCTCCAAGGAGATCACCCTCCCCTGGAAGAGTTCCGTGGCCACCGGTGAAGTCATGGCCGTGCGCGGCGAAACGCCGCCCGCCCCGACCCAGCCGGGATGGTACCTGCTCGCGCTGCAACGCCAACAGGAAAACGAGGAGCCGGTCACCATCGCGACCACGCTGATACGGGTGGTCGCCGCCGACATACGCGCCGAATTCTGCGGCATTTCCCTTCCACGCAATATCACAGGTAGTACGCCCGTCGATACCGCCGTCCTCATCAGAAACCGTGGCCTGAGTCCCTGGAAAGCCAAAGATCTTCGCATTACCTACCAGTGGCTCACTTGGGATGGCCAGGCCATCCCCGATGCCCAAGGCGCGGGGACGAGTGACGATGATGTCCGCAGTGGCGAGAAGGCGCTGATTCATTTAATGGTGCAGCCGCCAACCGGCGCGGGCTCCTTGCGCTGCGCCTTCGGGGTGGAGTATGCCGGCCAGCGCGCCGAGCTCTTCAGCGACCCGACGGATATTCTCCAGCCGGTGGTCTCGATGTCACTCAATGCCGGGCGCTACCAATTGCTCGACCTGCAAGACCTGTTCACCAAAGACCGCTGGGCGGCATATGCGGATACCGTCGTCGATCGCCTCGATTTCGATGGTGCAGGGAATGCCTTCCCGCTTGAGGAGTTCCTGCCCAACGCTAGCGTGCCTCCGCTTGGGTACCAGGCGACGTATGCGTCCAACGCCCCCAGCTTCCGCTTCGCGGCGCCCACCAATAACCGCGCGCCGTACGTCATTGCCAACGCACAAACGCTCTCGCTGGATGGCACGCCGGCCAGCATGCTCTACCTGGTCGCCGCTACTACCGCCGAGACGCACCAGGTCAGCTTTAGGGTGCAGTACGCCGATGGCACGACGAAGACGACTGACATCACCGTAGCGAACTGGCTGGGCGACCCGGCAAAGGAGGAGCCCGTCTTGCTGAAGACGCGCCATATCCATGCGCAAACCGGCGACAACTGGTACGTACACGGCTCACTCTTCGTCTACGCGATTCCGCTGGACCCGAGGCGCAAAGCCACCGGCCTCATGTTGCCCCAAGCCCCCGACATCGCCATTTTCGCAGCCACGTTGGATACGGCGGTGGCGCACTAAGCCACGGCGTGAGAACAGCGGGACGCGCTGCGCTCAAGCACTCATAAGCGAACACTATAAGAAAGCGACTACATGCCAGGACTAATCGGAGACTGACCATCGGCTGGCCGCAAGTCCGTAGCACCATTTGGAAGGGTTTGAGCCGCAGTGAGATCCGCTCTCCCGGGGGTTGGGGGAACGGCGGGACTGGTGCATGCCCATCTCCGCACGCACAAATTCGCCACGCTGATCGCTCCGCCGCCCAAGCCAGGGTTTCGACAGGCAAGATCACGGGGAGATGAAGCATGGTGGACGCATTGTCCGTCAAGGCGGGAGGTTGCCATGAGCGTGTCGATGCAGAATGTGCCGGAATTTCCTGAAGGGTTCACCTGGCTGAATACGGATCATCCGTTGCGCCTGCACGAGGAGTTACGCGGTCGAGTGGTGATTCTGGATTTCTGGACCTACTGCTGCATTAATTGCATGCACGTCTTGCCCGAGCTGGCCTACCTGGAGCGAAAGTACGCGCATGACCCGGTCGTCATCATCGGGGTGCATAGCAATAAATACACCAATGAAGCCAACCCCGCCAATGTCCGCGAGGCGGTGCTGCGCTATGACATCACACATCCGGTCGTTGTCGATGAGGACCATACTATCTGGGATATGTACGGGGTGAACGCCTGGCCGACGGTGGTGGTCATCGACTCGGCCGGTCACGCCATCGGCGCGCTCTCCGGCGAGGGGCACCGCGAGGAATTGGACCGTCTCATCGCGGCATTGCTGGAGATCGGGCGCGAGCAAGGCACGCTCGCGGACGGGCCAATACCGCTCACCCCGGAGGCGCATCACCACGTGAGCACGCTCTCGTTCCCCGGAAAAATTCTAGTGTCGCCACAAGACAAACGTCTCTTTATCGCGGACTCCGGGCATAACCGCGTACTCATCATGGATTGGGACGGTGAGGTCGAAGGCTTCCTGGGCAACGGCATGCCGGGCTTCATGAACGGGTCCTACGCGGATGCGCGCTTCCACCACCCGCAGGGGCTGGCGTATTTCGGCGGTGCGCTGTATATCGCCGATACCGAAAACCACGCCATCCGCCGGGCCGATCTCTCCAGCTTCCATGTGGCTACCGTGCTGGGTAATGGCATGATCGGTTATGATCGACGTGGCGGACACCGTGGGACCGAGCAGTTGCTCAATTCGCCGTGGGACCTAGCGTTCCTCGATGGGACCATGTATATCGCCATGGCAGGCCTGCACCAGATCTGGGCCTACAACCCGGTGACGGAGGTCGCCGAAGTAGTCATCGGGACGGGACGGGAAAATATCGCCGATAATGAAGGACGCAAATCCGCCCTCGCCCAGCCTTCCGGATTAGCCGGGACCGATGAAGTCTTGTATTTTGCCGATTCGGAAACCAGCGCCATCCGACGCTATGATTTGCATACGCAACAGGTGCAAACGCTGGTCGGCAAAGGGCTCTTTACCTTTGGCGATAGCGATGGTCCCCTTGACCATGCGCTGCTGCAGCACCCGCTGGGGGTGGCCGCCGTGGGGCACGACCTGTATGTCGCGGATAGCTACAACCACAAGATCCGCCGCATCGATTTACGCAGTGGCACTGTCAGCACACTGGCCGGCACCGGCGCGCCGGGACGCGGTGCGTCCGGCCTGTTGGCTCTCAACGAGCCGGGCGGCCTCGCCGTGGCGGGGAACGATCTCTTTATCGCCGACACCAATAACGACCGCATCATTCATTACCGGCTCGATACCGGCGCATGGCGGGAGATCGTACCGAAACTCAACGGCAAACCTCTCGAAGAGGCGGCATAACACTGCGCGTTACGTCTTCGCCCCCTGCCCATATTTCTCCTGATAGCGCCGGTGACCACGCTCGATCTCTTCCTCCGGTATGGGAGCGGGCGCGCCGAGCAGCATGGCGAGGTGGACGGTCTTCGCGACATCTTCGCACATCACCGCGGCTTTGAGCGCGGCCTGCGGCGTGGGGCCGACGGTGAATACACCATGATTTTGCATCAGAATGGCGGGTGAATGGCCGATATGCGCGACGATAGCCTCGCCAATGGCTTCCTCGCCAATCTGGCAATAGGGACCGCACGGAATCGGACCGCCGAACTCGTCAGCAATCGCCGTGAGCACGGCGGGAATCGCCAGTCCGAGCGCGGCGAAGCTGGTCGCAAAATTCGAATGGGTGTGTGCAACGCCGTGCACGTCCGGCCGGGCGCGGTAGACGACGAGGTGGGTCGGCGTATCCACGGAAGCGGCCAGCGTGCCTTCCACGACATGCCCCTGCAGGTCCACCACCACCAGGTTCTCCGGCGTAAGATCGTCAAAACTAATGCCGCTCGGCTTGATCACCACCAGATTCGTCTCGGGATCGCGTCCCGACACGTTCCCTGAAGTCATGGTGACCAGTCCTTCTTTCGGTAACGCCTTATTCATAGCGCAGACCACAGCGCGCAGCGCTTCGAGCATGGTTTATCTCCTAGGTTCGACTAACTGTGCGATCACTACATTGTTGATTCGCGACGTGCGGGAAAAATCCTTTACTGACGCATGGTGTCATATCGTACCGCCTGTCTCGTGGTGTGAGCAAGCGTATAGCGTATAGCGTATAGCGTATAGCGTATAGCGTATAGCGTCTAGCGTATAGGGGACGATGGCACGCGGGATTCCCAGACGCTAGATGTCGCGGGTCATGTCGTACCTTCTCTTGGCGCCCGTAGCGCGCGCCCGCTGTGGCGCGCCTGTCGTGCGACCGTATCCGTGCGGCGAAAGGGAGCCGGGCGCCAAATTGGAAACGCTCTGGCGCACTCGCGGGCACGGGTCTGCAGGCACGACAGGCGCGCCACAGCGGGCGCGCGCTACAGACGCTCAATCGGCACCGCGAGGTACAACATGACACCCCACTACATCTAGCGTTTAGCGTCTGGGAATCCTGCGCGCCGTCGTCCCCTATACGCTAGACGCTAAACGCTATACGCTGACATATGCAACAAGGCAGCGGGCAAACACACCATTCGTATACTTACGCCAGCGTGAGTGGATCAACATCGACGACCACGTGCACGCCACGCGGCGGTGTCATCTCCTGGAGCGCCCGTGCGACACGGCGCAAGGTGGCGCGATCTTTGCCACGCAACACGACGTGGAAGCGGTAGCGGCCGCGCAGACGCGGCAATGGGCAGGGCGTTGGGCCATCGACGAGCACGCCACCGGGGAGCGGACGCTGCAGCAACGCCTCGGCGCCAAAGGGGTCTTCTTCCTCTTCGCTCTCCTCCGCATCGACTTTCAGGAAGTCCAACAGCCCGGGCAACACGGTGGACGCCGACATCGCGGGCAACTCCGAGCGCGTGGCGCCCATCTCGCGGGCACGGCGGGCCAGCGCGGAGGCGGTGGCGAGGGCTTCCGATTCATTTTCGCCGTTCACCAACACGTTGATCAAGGCCGTCAGCGGCGGCCAGCAGGCCTCGGCGTCGCCACGCTTCACAATCTCCTGTTGATAGAACCCCATATAGTCGTGCTGCGCCGCGGCGAGAATGGCGTAGTGCTCGGGCTGGAAGGTCTGCACCAATACCTCGCCCGCCCACTCGGCGCGACCCGCCCGTCCGGCTACCTGGGTGAGCAGTTGAAAGGTGCGTTCCGGCGCGCGAAAATCGGCGATACCGAGCGAGGTATCCGCCGCGACCACGCCGACCAGCGTCACTTTGGGGAAATCGAAGCCTTTGGCGACCATCTGCGTGCCGATGAGGATATCCGTCTCTTCGCGCCCGAACCGGTCGAGGATTTCCCTATGCGCCCCTTTACGCGCGGTGGTGTCGCGGTCAAGCCGTCCGATGCGCGCCTCCGGCCAGAGCGTACGCACCTCCGCTTCCAGGCGTTCCGTCCCCACCCCTTTGAAGGCAATCTGCGTGCCCTTGCAGAGCGGACACCCGGCCAGCGGGCGCTGCTGGTAGTCGCAGTGATGACAGCGGAGCAGGCGGGCAATCTGGTGATAGGTGAGCGGCATGGCACAATGCGGGCACTGTTCGAAATGCCCGCACTCGCGGCAGAGCAGCGCGTAGGAAAAGCCGCGGCGGTTGAGAAACAGAATGACCTGTTGCCCGGCTGTCATGCGCAGTGTAATGGCCGCGCGCAAGGGCGCGGAAATGATGCGTCCGCCGGAGGTCATACGCTTCAAATCGACCAGTTTGACGGGGGGCAAGGGCCGGTCGGCAATGCGTTCGGTCAGCGTCAACAGTTGATGCTGCCCCAGTTCCGCTTCGCGCATCGACTCCAGACTCGGGGTGGCCGACGCCAATACCAGCGGCGCGCCGCACAAGCGCCCACGCTCCAGGGCGATACCTTTGGTGTGGTAGCGCGGACTGCTCTCCTGCTTGTATGACGATTCATGTTCCTCATCGATGATGATCAGCCCAACGTCGGGGCAGGGGGCAAAGATCGCCGAGCGTGCGCCCAAGATCACGCGCGCTTCGCCACTGGCAATACGCTGCCATTCATCAAAGCGCTCGCCGGCCGAGAGGTGGCTGTGCAGCACGGCCACTTGCCCGGGGAAACGCCCGTGGTAGAGTGCCATGGCTTGCGCGGTGAGCGAGATCTCCGGCACCAGCACAATCGCCTGTCGCCCCTGCGCGATGACGGAGGCGATGGCATGGAGAAAGACTTCCGTTTTACCGCTGCCGGTGACGCCGAAGAGCAGAAAGCTCCGTGCCTCGCGCGCGGTGGCGGCCTGCACCACCGCGGCGGCGGCGACCGCTTGCGCGGGGGTCAGCGTCGGCGCCTGGGCTTTCCGCCCCTGCACATCATCCCAGGGATTCCGGCGCAGGGCCATGCGCATCTGCGCCAGCCAGCCTTTGGCCACGCAGGCGCGCACGACCGCGTCACTCACCCCGGCGCGCCGTGCCACCTCCGGTACGGTCAACGGCTCCACGGCGGACTCGGCCGCCGGCAACGCCTGCGCGGCCCAACGCAAGAGCAGCGCCTGCTTGCCCGCGCGCGCCGGCAACGCGTCGGCGACGGCGTGTAACTCAGCGGGCGTCAACATGGGGATAACCCCACTCACCTCGCGCGCCTTCACGCGCGGGCCACCGACCGGGCGAATGAAGCCGTTACGCCGCAAGGCATCGAGCGCTGACACCCCGGCATCGCCGAACAGCGTGCGTATCTGGGCGCTCGCCACGCCGGGATGGGCGCACACGTGGCTGAGCACCGCCTGCCGCGTCGGGTCGGGCAGCAATGTGGTGACGGCGGCAGATTCGGCTGATTGCCAACGCCGTCGCGCGGAGAGCGTGCCGGACTCCGCCAGACAGGGGCGCAGCGCCTCGGACAACGGGCACAGGTACGTGTCGGCGAGCCAACGCGCGAGGGCCGCTTGCTCGACGGTGAATTCGGGATGCGATGACTTGCAGGCCAGGATGGGGCGAATTCGCTCGGCAGGCACATCCGAATCGGCGGTGAGGTCGAGGACATAGCCCGCGATCTGCCGCGTTCCGAGGGGGACAAGCACACGGCCACCCACCACCACCTGGGCGCGGAGATGATCGGGGATCAGATACGTATACAGTTGGTCAACTGCCGCATCACCGAGGTCGGGGAGAATCAAGGCATACACAGTGTTAGTGTACCTGCCGCTCCTTCCCCTGTAAAGGCATGCGCCAGCGATTCTCGCTTATGTGTGGTCCTCGGGCGGCGCCGGCGCTTTGGCTTCCTGCTGCGCCACGGAGACGAGGAACTCACCGAAGGCCTGTTCGCGCTGGCGTTGCGCCTCCCGGAAGCGGCGCAGCCGTTCTTTGGTATCGCGATAGCCTTCCCAGATGGCGATCACCAGTGCGACGAGCGCCAGCAGGATGGGGAGCCATACGAACAGCGGGGGCGTACAGAGTGCGATCGCCAGTGCCAGAAACGTCACACCCAAATAGAACAAGTAGAGATAGCCGTCCGCACGCCTCAAAAGCATGTAGGCGATAAATGCGGCGCTACCGAGCAGGCCAAGGATGATGAGTGCGGGAACGGCCAATTGCATCGTCAATTCCCCCTCTCACAGGTCAGGGCACGGGTTGCACGTCGAGATCGACCTGCACGCTTAGACCTTCCACCACCGAGAGTCCCTTTGGTGGGTGCAGGCGTACCGTCATCGTCATATTCTTGCGCATGTCGCGCACATCCACCGCATCCGTGCTCACGAACCCCTGCACACGATCCAAGAGCGACCCATCGCCATTTAACGTCACCACGGCGGGGGTAATACGCGTGACCCGCACGGTATATCCGCGGGGCATGTTGTGCAATTCCGGGGCGCCGACCGCGACCTGGCGCGTGGTCTTTTTCCCGGTGAGCGACACCATGCGCAACTTCACGGACGAGGTGAGGACATGCACATCCGTGATACGCTCGCCATCGATATCGACGACATGGGGCACGACTTCGCGTTCCGAAGTCAGCGGTTCGCCGGGATCCACACGCACGGTCACATACTTCACCTGATCCAACGCTTCCGCACTGCCTTCCACGGTGACGGTCGCGGGCTGCACCAGATATTCCCCGACCATGGTACCCGGCGGCGGTTGCGCAATAAAGGCCACTTTCACCGGGAAGGTCTGTTGCCGCAACGCGTAGGTAATGAGCGTGACTTTGGGCGCGCGCGCGACGCGAATATCGCGCGGTAACACCACCATCGGCGTCAGCACCGCTTGCGATTTCGTCACGCCGCTGACGTTGAGCCGTACTACCACCTCATCGCGCGTGACGGCGCTCACGCGCTCGGCCACTCCTTTAATCTCGACATCAATGGTCTGATCTTCGGCATGCAGTTTACTGGCATACCCCGACGGGCTCTTCCCCTCAAGCTGCACCGGCACGTCACGGATGATGCGGGTGCTCTCCGGCGTATCATGCGCCACGCGCACATAGGCCCAGAGGAACACACCGAGGGCGACGGCGATAATGAGGGTTACGCGATCCATTTGCGACATCACTCGCCCTCCCCAGTCGTCGGCGACGCCGTCGGCGCGCTCGGCGCAGGCCGCACCGTCTCCCGCCGCCAGAACCAACGATTCGTCTCCAGGCCAGCCGGCTGCAGCAGTGACAGCAGCTTTTCCTTCAATCCTTCGGCGGACAGGTTGGTGAACATTTGCCCTTCGACGGCGATAGAAATCGTGCCCGTTTCCTCGGAGACAATGACCACCACGGCGTCCGTCAGCTCACTGAGCCCGAGCGCGGCGCGGTGGCGCGTGCCATAGGAACGGGGGCTATCGGTACGACTGGTGAGCGGAAACAGACACATCGCCGCGGCGAGCTGTCCCTCGCGAATCACCACGCCGCCATCATGCATGGGGGTGCCGGGGTAGAAGATCGTCTGCAGCAATTCACTGGACACCGTGCCGACGACGAGACGACCGGTGGAGATGATATCGATGAGACCGACTTCGCGTTCGACGGCGATCAATGCGCCGATTTTGCGCTCGGACAGGCGCCGTGCCGCCCGTACGATCTCATTAATGATCGACACGGTTTCACTGTCGGCGGTGGGACGAAAGGCATCGCGCAGAAAGCCGCCCCGTCCGATCTGTTCCACCACCAGGCGTAATTCCGGTTGAAAGAGGATAATGAGGGCGATGACCCAATTTTGCAGGATGACGGAGAGAATCCAGTGCGTAGCTTTCAGGTTGAGGAAGCCGACGCCGGTGAATAAGACGACGATGGCCACGGCGACAAACCCTTTGATGAGCTGCACGGCGCGCGTTCCTCGTACCAGGCGCAACAAAAAGAAGATGCCCAGCGCCACCACGGCGATATCGAACGCGTCCATGAGGCCAAAAGGTAAGAATGTTCGCTCAATCGAGATGAGAAAGTTGTTCATGCCCCCGCCGCAGACCCAAAATGACCGGAGAACGGTTTGGCCGACACCCGCGCCTCGGTCGTTTCATCTTACCAGACTCTCAGGGCCTGCGTCCACCATTTCATGGCGCAGGAATGACGCAGCCCTGCAGGATTTGCGATATTCCACGACGAAATCGCGACCAGCTCGTTTCATGCTTGGGCGAATCGTCTGCTGTTTTGTTATTTGAGAAAAAAAGCACGATCTCCAATTTCGCTACAACACAGCCCGCCGAACAGGAGCCCGGCGGGCTACAGATCCAACCCCGCTGATCAGGTTCAGCCCTCGTTCGTCTCGTCGCGTGGCGTCGTTGCCGGCAGATAGTAGCAAAGTATCTGTAATTCCTGTGTCAAATCGACGTTGCGCACCACGGCGGGCTTCGGCACGGCAATGCGCGTGGGCGCGAAATTCAAGATCACCAGCACGCCACTAGCCACCATCCGGTCCGCGACATACTGCGCGGAGTTGGCGGGGGTCGTGATAATGCCGACCTGTACCCCCATCGCCGCGTTCAGTTCTTCCATCTTTTCGATATCCAGAATCTCCAGATCCCAGATGCGCCGACCGATCTTGCTAAAATTGTTATCGTAGATAGCCGCCAACTTGAAGTCGGATTGCGAAAAGCCGGTGTACCCGGCCAGCGCCGTGCCCAAATTGCCCGCGCCGACCAGCATCACCTGCTGCTCATGGTCGAGCCGCATGATCCCCGCCAGCCGATGGGATAACGACAGCACCGAGTAGCCTAACCCCGGCTTGCCGAATTCACCGAAGTAGGACAGATCTTTGCGCACTTGACCGGAGCTGATGCCGGTGCGTGTTTCGATGTCGGCGGACGACAACGTTTCCGCCCCCTCAAACAGCGCAATACGGAGACAGCGTAAATATAAGGCAATTCTGGCGATGGTAGGTTCTGGGGCCGAACGACTTAAGGTCAAGGCAGCCTCCTTATTATGCGATGTTTCAACAACCGAGCTGACCAAGCGGGAAACCGCGACACGCCATGCTTCGGTCGGTCTGCAGGCCGTCAGTATAGGCGTCGAGTGCGGTGCGTGCGTTGAAACGGCGCCCCTCCCGCGCGGGGACTTGTGGAGTTCGCGAGATTGTGAAATATTGTACAGGTGGGGACGCGGGCTGTCAAGGTGATGCGGGGCGGCACATGGTTTGCCCTGGAACGACGGACGGACAGCCTGCCGTTCCAGGGCACTGCCGGTTAAAAGTGGAAGGTGTCCCCCCGCAGCGGGACGGTGACGCTGAGCGCGCCCGCCGCCGCCCAGCCTAATGTCCACTGTGCCGCCGTATCGTGCCCCTGCGGAAAAATGCCCAGCGGGGCGGCGGACACGGGCAGCAGCTCCACGCCCGCGGCCAGGCGTACCGGCGCAAGCGCGGAGAAGTCGAACGCCTGCGTGGGGCCCGCATAACAGACCGCATCGAGGTAGACCCGATCGTCTTCCCGGCCGACCGTCCACGCAAGTTGCTGTGCGCCGAAACAGGCGGGGAGCGGGTAAATGATGGCGCGCCATGCGCCAGCCTGCAGCACGACACTGCCGTCGTCTTGCTGCTCCGCCTGCGCGCCGCGCCCGGTCAATTCATAGCGCACGCGCAGATCGGCGCACGGATAGCGGCCATCCTCGGGCCGCCCGAAGAAGGGATGCGAAATTCCCCCACCGGTGACGAATTGGACGTCGGTGAGGGCGCGCGGGCCTTCCTGCGCGGTGCGGAGTTCCGCCGAGGCGAAATCCTGCCCATCCCGCAGCACGCGCAGGCGCAACACGGCGGTCAGTCCATCGCCGAGCGTCCAGTAGGCCAACAGCGGGCGGCGCTGCGTCCAACTGACAGCGCGATTGGCGGAGCCCAGACAGGCCTGCGTGGTGAACCAGGTGGTACCGGAGGTGGCCGCGATGTCGTCGTCGCCCTGAATGAACTGGCGGCGGATCTGGCATGGAGCGCTGGGCAATGCGAGGAAACGGGGGCGAAGCTCATCAGGGCAGGGTAATTCCGCGAACAGCGGCGGCGGGGCCTCCGCCAGCAACTGCGCCGCGCTACGCACCCCATGCTCGGTCTGTACCGTGGCCGTCGCACCCGCCAGCCGGGCCAGCTTGGCGGCGACGGTTTCCAGTAGAACATCGGCATACGCGCGACTCATCGGTCCGGCCCACTGGCCGGTCGCCGGATGATAATGTTCGGCAATGACGCGCCAGGCATGGTAGCGCAAGACTTCGGCATGCTCACGCGCCTCGGCATCCCGCACCAGATGCAGGATACGCTCCAATTCTTCCAGCGCCACCGCGGTATAGGTTGGGCTGTTATACTCGTTAAAGTCGCCGTGCACGGCGGTATGTTCGCGCACACGGCGCAGGCGGTCGCGTCCATAGGCAACGTACTCCGCGTCAGCGAGCAATTCTCCGGTCGCCAGCGTGACCCCGGCGCCCATAATGGCGATATTGGTATAACTGACCTCGACATTGCGCCGCACAATGCTGGCCGCGGCATGGCGCAGACTCGCGCGGATGGCGTCGCAGACGTGCGCCGGCAGCTTGTCCGCATGATCGATAAGAATGGTGGCCAGCGTTGCCCCGAGAAAATCTGCCCAATTCCAATCCGGCGGCTGCATCTGCGCCAACGGCTCTTCCAGCAGCCAGGACCAGATACCATAGGTGGCGCTGGCGGGATCGGTGTCTTGCAGCGCCACGACACGCATGATCACCTGCGCGGCGCGTTGCTGGTGCGTCACCTCCGGGGAGGCGAGCAACGCCAATGCGTAGTGGAGTGACTCGCGAGTGGCATGCACCAGCGTCCCATCGGGTACCGCGGTGTGGTAGCCCGGCCCTTTGAAGGCCTGCCGCAACATGCGTTCGGCTGGATTGTACTGTGCTTCACAACTGGCCAGGTATTGCGCGATCTGCATGACGAGACCCTTTCTGTGCTGCGGCGTATATCAGCAGCGCCTTGTCTCTGTTTTTCCCATGCCGCGACGTTTCTCCTGCCGGCGGGAGACACGTCAGCAACCGAATCACGCCATTGCGCTTGACAGGTCAACTCGACCTCACCTATGCTAACATCGTCACGCGCGCGCGCCGATTCCGGCCAGGGAAGGCATCGCACCGCGAAAGAATCTCCCCGTCACCGCTGGCCGATACGATTTTCAAGAAGGAGCTGTTGTCGTGCCAATTCGCACCCAGACACCATACCTGCGCTGCTGCGCGCCCTTCCTGCTACTGATGCTCAGCGTCATACTGGCAGGCGCCGCGAGCACCAAATCCGCGCTAAACAAGCCCGCGACCCTTCCGCCGGATTCTCTCCGCGACACCATGGAAACCACCATCATGAAAGTGAAACCGGCGCTGGTGCGTATCCACGCGGTGTCCGTCGATTTTGAGAGCGGGCACGAGGTGAAGCGGGAAGACTTCGGCAGTGGTGTCGTCATTACCCGGCAAGGCTATGTGATCACCAATCACCATGTGGCGGGCAATGCCCGACAGATGACGTGCACACTGGCCACCAAAGAAGAGATCGATGCCGAGTTGGTGGGCACGGATCCGCTGTCGGATATCGCGGTGCTGCGTTTGACGCCAAAAACGCCGCGCAATTTCACCTATGCGACTTTTGGCAACTCCTCCGCGCTCCGCGTCGGCGACCGCGTCTTTGCCATGGGCAGTCCGCTGGCGTTTTCGCAATCGGTGACCATGGGCGTGGTCAGTAATACAGAACTCATCATGCCGGAGGTTTTCGGCGAGGATGCGCTGACACTCGACGGGGAGAACGTCGGCACGCTGGTGCGCTGGATTGGCCATGACGCGCAGATCTTCCCCGGTAACTCCGGCGGTCCGTTGGTCAACGCCCAGGGGGAAATCGTCGGGATCAATGAAATCTCCATCGGGCTGGGTGGCGCCATTCCGGGGAATCTCGCGGCAGAGATAGCCCGCCAACTCATCGCGCAGGGCCACGTGCAGCGGGCGTCGTTGGGCTTGGCGGTACAGCCGCTATTGCGTAGCTCCACCGTGAAACGCGGCGTATTGATCACCGACACTGAGCCAAATTCTTCCGCCGACAAAGCCGGCTTTCACGCGGGCGACATCCTGGTCAAATTGAATGGCCGACCGGTGGATGTCAATTTCAAAGAAGAATTACCTCCCTTCAATCAGCAGGTGATGTCCCTGCCCATCGGCAAGCCGGTGAGCGCAGTCGTGATACGTGCCGGCAAAGAGCTCACCTTGCAGGTGGTGCCCACCGAGCGTGTGGACGCGCGCAAACCGTCGCGCGAATTCAAACAGTGGGGCATGACCGCCTGCAACGTCACCAACGCGCATAATAAAAAGGTCGACAACGGCGTACGCGTGACCAGCTTGCGTCCCGGCGGTCCCGCCGACAATGCCAAACCGTCGATGAATGCGGGCGACATTATTCTGGAAATCAACGGCAGTCCGGTACGTGATCTCACCACCTTCGCGGACATGGCCGACAAATTGAACGGCGATGGTCACGAGCAGACGCCGGTCACCGTCGCCTTCGAACGCGACGACGAGCGCTACCTGACGGTGGTAAAAATTGGGACGCCCGACGCCGGATACCCGAGCCGCGAGATTCGTAAGGCCTGGCTTCCGGTGAGCCAACAGGTGCTCACCGGCGATCTGGCCGCGGCGCTGGGGCTGGGCGAGCAGACCGGCGTGCGCATCA
>DASXVL010000543.1:0-2992 GCA_036504255.1 Armatimonadota bacterium
GGCTGCGGTCGCGACACGTGCGGGCCGCCACGGAGGGCGGCCCCTACAGCCGGGGGAGCGACCGGTGTTTTTTACCAGAAAGGGGGCATATGGGGCGAAAAAACAGCGCGCCGGCGTATGTCAACCAATACGACAAAAAGAATCTCTCTTTCGTAAAATGTGACGGGTTATGGCCCTTCTGTGACGGGTTTCACGCTCAAGTACTGAGATTTCCGGGTTTTTTTACTAGCACTGCCTCGCGGAGAGTAAAAACCCGGAAAACCCGTCACAACCCGTCACAAGCACGAAAACCCGTCACATTTTGCTAATTAATGATTGTATTTGTATTATTAACAAGGGCCTGCGGTTGATCCATAAAATTAGCAGCGTTCTGTTTTCGCAGGCTTGTGACAGCCCCAGCCGTTTAGTCGGCTAGTTGCACGAATTCCACATCGTCGATCCAGAGCTTGGGCAGGCGGTCGGGGGCGACGGTGGACCATTTGAAGGACACGATGGCCCCGGTGGCGCCTTCGGGCGCGGTGTAGGGCGTAGCGACGCCGAAGTTGTTCGCCTGCGTGTTGTAGAAGCTGAGCCAGTCCGCACTGGTTTGCCGCACGGAAGCCACGCTTACGGTGCCTCCGGGTTTACCCGGTACCTGCCAGAAGACGTAGGACGCGAGCGCGATGTAGCCGCGACCCTCGCCGGGCTGCCGTTTTTCCAATTGGAAGTCTTCCGTGCGCACGAACATGCGGAAGGCGTACTTTTTCCCGCCGACGACGGGGACCGCCTGGCAGACGGAGACATGCCCGCCGCCCTTGCCGCCATTGGCGGAACTCACGAAGTCCTCCCACTTCGGCGTTTTCATCGCCTCCGGGGTGAAGAGCACCGGCGTCGTCTGTTGCAGCAGCAGCGACTGCTTGCCGCTGTGCGCCAGGTCGGTGGTGAGCTGCGCCGTGCCGCCGTTCTGCTGGATTTCGACAAGCCAGCCGTCCGTACTCTTGCTGGCGAAGGGCGCTTCGAAGTTGCCGTTCTTCAGCAGGTTCTTGCCCAGCGGCAATTGCAGTGCGCCCCAGGCGCCGGGCTGCAGCGTGGCCTCGGTGGTCAGGTCGGCGACCATGGCGGTTTGCTTGTTGTAGTAGTAGAGGCGCAGCACGCGGTTGCGCCCGGTTTCGTCGGAGAAGATAGCGCCCACGTCGCCACGCAGCGTGTTCGTCTCCGTCGCTGCGAGGCCAAGGTCGCGTAACGATACCGCCGCCTCGATGGTGTAAAAGCCCTCGCCACGCTGGTAGGCCACACGCGCGCCGGTGAGGCGCGTCACCTCGTCGATGCGCGCCGCCATGAAGGACACCGGCTTGCCCGCTCCCGCTACCACCGGGCGGTAGAGCACGGCGATGGGCTGGTCCTGGAAGACGCTGAGCAGCAGGCGCTCGTCCCCGGCCACGGCGGCGCGGCGATGCGGGTCGGCCTTGGCGTCGGTGGCGAGCATGAGGTCCACGCAGTCGCCGGTGATGAAGAGCTTCTGCCAGTCGTCGCCCTTGTTCAGCAATGGCGTGCTGTCCTTGACACGGGCCGCCAGGTAGAGGGTGTCCGCGTCACGCGCGAGCGTAATCTGCGCGCCGCGTCCGCCGTCGGCTTCCAGCGCCACGCCGCCGTTCAGCGCCCAGTCGTCGAGCTTGCCGTCGATGGTGGGCGCGCGCTCCGCCCAACCCATGCTGAGCAGAGGCTGGGGCGGCGCTTTCACTGCGGGTACCGCGCGCGCCGTGGTCGCGGCCTGCACCTCGGCCTCCGTCAGCGTCAGCGTCGTCTCGAAGCGCTTGCTGTTTTCCAACCCGCGAATGGCGAGCAGGTGCAGCGCGTCGCTCGCGCCGTTCACGATGTAGGGCGTGCCGTCCGTGCCCTGATAGTAGTATTTGAACGACTCGCCCCAGAGCGCGGCCGGCCCGAGCAGGGTCTCGTCGAGCAGCGTGCCGAGGTAGAGGCCGTCCGAGGTGAGCAGGTAGGGGCGGTAATTCCCGTGCCAGAGCCAGGAACCGAGCACGTTGCCCACGCCCGGGATGGTGAAGTCCTGCGCGATATTCTCCGCGTGGTAGTCCTTTTGCAGCAGTTGCTTGGGCATGGCCACGCTCCAGAGCAGCTTGCCCTCGCGGTCGCGGCAGTCGAGCACATTTTTCTGGTCTTCGCGCACGCCTTTCGGCCCGCCCTCGTAGTTGTAGGAAACGAAGAGCTTGTTCTCGCTGTTCACGTAGTAGCCGGCGATGTGCGCCACCTGCTCCGTGGTGAAGAGTAGCTTGGGGGCGGTAATGTCGTAGATCGGCGCGCCGCCCGGCGTCCAGCCCTGCAGGTCAAGGCGGTAGTTGGTCGTTTTGTCGCGGCAGAAGCCGCCGTAGAAGAGGCTCCAGTCCGGCGCGATGCCCGCACCCCAGAAGCTCATCCACTCCGGTTGCCGTCCGTCATATTTCTCCCCACGGCTGAGCGTCTTCGCCCAGCGCATCTCCTCCGCCTGCACCAGCCCATCGCCGTTCAGGTCGGTCCAGGAGAAGTTATCGCCCGCGTGGCCGCGGAAACTCTCGGGGTAGTAGTTGCGGTACAGGTGGTAGCGCAGGTCGCTGTCCCAAATTTGCCGCGCGGTGCCGTCGTCGGTGACGAGCCGGCTGTTGCCGCCCGCCGCCGCCACCGGTACGTATATTTCCCCCTGGCGCATGAGCACGAGCAGCATGTGATAATCGTTGCACACGACATATTCGCGCCCGGCGTGCGTGAAGACGCGCATGCCGGCGGCAAAGAGGCCGTGACCGTTGGGCATAAAGACCATGTTGGCGTCCGTTTTGCGCATGGTGACCGCCAGCGGGATGGCCGTCTTTTTCACCCAATCCACCTGGTAGCGCATGCCGGAAAAGTTGACGATACTGGGGTCCTTCGCGTCGAGCCAGAAGTTGGTGCCGCCGCCGTAGGGCATGGGGCCGAGGTAGTCACGCAGGAAAGCGCCACTGCGCGCGTCCCACACGCTGACGCG
>DASXVL010000544.1:0-15513 GCA_036504255.1 Armatimonadota bacterium
TACCGGCACGGCACAGGTCTCTTTTCCATCACGCAGCATCTGTGACGCCGGGGCGCTCATGGTTACCGACGTGCCATTCACGAACGCCTCTTTACTTCCCATGCGCAGAAAGACGATCGTTTCCCCAGCCTTGATGGTAAACGCCATCGTTTTGGCATCATAGGTAAAGCGATCCGTGCCGAGCCACGTCACGAAGTCACGCAGGGGCAGCATGAGTACGCCATTTTTCGTGGCGAGTTTGCGCATCTTCGTTTTCTCTGTTTCCGCCGTATCTGTCACGGATGCCGGGGTTGGCTCCGACTTAGTCGCATCGGGTGGAGGATCATTCCCTTTGGCTGTCGTGGGCGCAGTGATTCCTCCTGTCTCTGCAGGCGTATCCGCAATCACTCCTCTTCCCCCACGTCCGGAACCGTTCGCTGTCGTGGGCAGATTCCATGGTTTGAGATCATTTTGCCACAACACGGTCGCCGTCAGGCGGGAAATATTTTTACTGATTCCCTCAAAGAGTGTTTGTTGGCCCAGCCCATAGATGGTGTCCCCACCGACAATGGTCGCACATTCTCCCCACGAAAATGCATTATGATACTGATTGATCTCGCGCGGTTGCGGAGGGTCAACCTCATCGCCGGTGACGCGTACGGGAATCGTCTTCAGCGTTTTTGTTTCTCCCACACAGCGCATGTCGACGTCACAATTCCACAAGACTTTTTGTGTTGCCACCGAATCAATAATTTTCAAAAATCCGGTCATCACCACTTCGGGCGAACTTTGAATTTCAAATTCGTAATTCACATCATAATGTTGCTTTCCACGTTCCCACTCACGCTTATCCGCCTCCCATCGTTCTTTCGATTGCCGATACGCCGGCATTTTCGTATTGTTATAATTCGCCATGTCCGCGATGTATTGCGGGTCGTTTTGGCGCAGCGGATAGGTATGCCCTTTTAAGAACGGCTTGTCATCCGGTTCGGGCTTTCGTGGAGCTTTTGGCTCCTCTTTCGTAAACGGTGGATATGGATCAGTTAGACGAGTATGCGGGAAATTATATTTGACTTGCGGATGAATTTCTTGAACCCAAAGCAGGAGTACGGCATCCGCCTTACTCGCCTGGTTTATCCGTTTCACCGCCTCGCCACTTTTAAATGGATCTTCGCTGCCGGGCGTGCTATTCATCACTTCCTGTAAAATATCACCCCAGTTTTGCGTGCTCACCATGGAGCGCACTTTTGACTTCAGCGACCCTTCGGCGATTTCCTCCAAGCGTTGTTGCATGACCAAACGCTTGCGATCCGCGTCTTTCGACTGCACATATGCGCCGACCGCAATGGTCTTCATGTTCGAGAGATCACAGAGGGAGATGCGATAGCTCGGCGCTTGAAAGTTCGACTTGATAACTTCATTTGTTAAGGCGCGCAAGAACTCTGACGTCGGCGCACTGATAATCCAGGTAGTCACCTCACCTGACTTAGACGAACTCGCCACCGCTTCACGGCAAAATCGTTGCCAGCCAGTGATCCCCAGCCGGTCTGGCGTATCCTGCTCGCATTTACTTTGCAGCTCGGGAGAAAATACTTGTGCTGCCATCTTTGCGGTAATTTGTGATTCGCCATTCCAGTTAAAGACGCAGATCTTGCTGTTGACATTCAGTACTTCTTTATATGTGGTTAGCTGGTCAAGCGTATAGATCGTCGTCTGACTAAAAGGCATCGCCGCGGCAAGGAGCTTCGCGCTTGTGTCATCATTCGTGAGAATGGCCGTGACGCTAATGGTATGTGTTATCGATAATGAGCGTTTCGATTTATCCATTAGCCGATTCTCTGGAATCTGACGCAAATCGTTCAGGGTAGCTTCGAGCGCACTGATGCTGGGTAAATCAATGAGCACCTGATACTCCTGTCCATTTTTTCCGGAATTTTGCACCCACGCTTGCACCGTAGTAGCGTCGGTTGACAGGCTGACACCCGGGTATAGCTCTTTTAACAGCTTGCTGATGGATGCCTTCTCTTCTGCCGTCAGCGCGGAACGATCGACGACGAGGATCGTCTCCGAGTCTTTCTGCTCATCATACGGCAGTAAGTCACGTTGTTTACGCCCACTCTTGCCAACCGTCGCCAATGGCACGTACGTGCAATGTCCCTGCCGATACAGTGCTTCCCCACAAACCGGACGCATCACCTTCTCTTGCGGGATATTGCTGACTATATACGCATTATACGACACGGAACCGACGAAAAACCCTGCGCTTTTATCCGGACGATTCACAATTTTCGCATCATAGAGTCCGGCGATGGCGTCACTGCCTGCTACCGCCTGCAACAGCAGCAGTACCAACAGCAGGGAAAACGACCGAGAACATCTGTGGAAATCATAGGTGGCCATAACGTGGGTTCCTTTCGCTTATTTGCTCTCGCCAACAAGGGAGCGACACTCGATACTCGATAGCGCAATCTTGGGTTGCACGAGCGCTGCTAATGCTTGCGCGATAACATCGGCACTCTTTTTTGTACGAATGGTGAACACCGCCGAATGTGTGCTACGCACGTCGAAGGTCGTCGCATCCACGGTAGCGCCGGGCAACGCCCGCTTTAAGCCGTCAAGAATTTGTGCCCGTTGATCGTAGCTGTTCACTTTCCACACCCGTAACCGATAAACCGGCTGTCCGAAGGCTTTCAGCATCTCCGAACACATTTGGATGGCAGTTGCCTCCGCGCCTTTTTGCAAGGCATATTTCGCCAGTACTGCGGATGTACGATCTGCGGGTATCAGATCGTCAGGTGTGGTGCAATATGATTTCTGTATGGAGGCGAGTAGCTGCGCGGTTGCCGCCGCGACGACGCGAAATTCTATGCGCGCATCGAAGCCGTCACGCGTGCTGCGTTCCTCGGCGAAGCTCTCCCCGAGCGCAAAGATATCCGCGTGTAATTCTCCGGCAGCATCTTCCACCAGGCGGGACGCATTTGCATCCCCGGTGAGCGCTTGCAGTATCGATTCGCGCGACAGCGCCTTTTTTGCTTGTTCCGCGTCGAGGACTTGAAACCCATACGAGAGCATTGCTTTTGCCAGCGTCGTTTGCACTGCAGGGTCGGGGACCGGTCGGCGAAGCACTTGCTCGGTGGTATTGATTGCGACCCGTGGGGTCGTTTTGCCAAAGATGATAAAGACCAGATCGCGCATTATCTGCGGGAAGTTCACGCGCACATAATAGGCCTCTTCCCGTGGCGTCACGCCGAGGATGTACCGTTCGGGCTGGCGATAAATTTTTGCCGCGATCTCTGGGCGCCAAGAATCCAGCACATCTTGCGCATCGCATAAAATATTTTTCTCCACCAGCCAGATTACCGCGCTTTTCTTTGCCGCATTTGGCGTGGTGGCATCAGTGACGATAGTGAATTCCTTCGGCGACCACTGGGCCAGCGTGACGGTGATCCCGTCATCGAGTAGCTCGTCATCAGCAATTGGCAGCTTTCCCGGCGTGCGTCCGACAAGTATTTTCCCCTCGGGATAGTCTGCCGCGGTAATCACTTGCCCTGTTTCGATGGCGACAACGCGCGCATCAACAGAGACGTCATCGGCGGTCCCACTAATGGTGCCGATGAGCATATAGTTGGCCCCAAGCAGATGCCCTAATTGTTTCCGATCTTTTGGGTCGATCAGGCCTGTCTGATCAATCTTCATCTCTGCGAGTGCCTGGTTCAACCGATCTCGCTCAACCACGGTGAAGTAATGGGCCTTTACGGCGGCGGTAATGAGCTTTTCCTGCAAGACGCTGGGATCAATGGTTTCATCATCACTCGCATTTTTAAATGCGGTGATTACCATGGTGTTCCCTTTGAGGGCGCCTGCATTCGCGGTCATCTGCGCCACAAGCGTTGTCGCGACATCGCGTACATTCAGGGTCGCACTCGAACACGGGATCCAGCCAATGCACAACAGCGCAACGAGGAATGGACGAAGGTCCAGCAATGGCCTCGCGCGTCGCCTCGTGTGCGGACGAACAGTAAAAGGGGGCGATTGTTTCATGCTCGGGCTCCTTCACTTTGTCCAGCGAACTGGCGCAAAATGGATGATAGTCAAATACTGCAAATGAGTTGCTCGTTTTTCCACGAACGACTCGTCTCACGATCAAGACACTGGTCGTTTCGTATGTAAATGGTAGTGGTGTTTCGGCGGCAAAAGCTTTGCGATCTGCTCACCGGGCTTCCGGCGTCGTTGCCCCTGTTGGCGTGCCGCAATTCGGGCAGAATTTATCGCCGGCTCCGAGTTTGCTATGGCACTTCGCGCAAGTGGCCGGCGTGTTATCAAGCTTTTTACCGCACGACGGACAGAATTTACTCCCCGCTTTCACGGCGGCGTTGCAATGCGGGCACATGGCCCCCACGCCCATGCCATCCTGCACCGCGTTGACTGCCGTGGTGATGGCCTTGCGCGTCGCTTTGCCGAGTGCGGTGCGATCAAATTCCGCGCTACCAAATCGAACGCCATCCGCATCACCACCACGCAACGATATGCCGGAGGTCTCATCGGCGTCCGCCTCGGTGGCGGTCACGACGGTGCCTTTGGCCACATCGATAACTTTGATCAGCAGCTTCACCGTCGCCTTTTCCGTGTTGAGCTTCAGCCCGCCCAAACCGATATTGTTCTTTTCGCTGCCATACTCGGTAATGCGACCCACCAGCAGGTAATCCGCTTTGAGCAGCGTGCCGAGTTCCGTGGATTTCCCCATATTGTCGTACAATCCACCGAGCTGGTCGGTCTGGAGCCCGACCGTTTGTTCAACGCTTGCCCGGTCGATGACGGCAAGGTTCCGGTTGGCCACCAGGGAGACGGTAATCAGATCCGGTATCTGTTGCTCAAGTTTCCACTCCGCCGCTTGCCAGCGTGACCGATTCGCAAAGGGCGCAATAGCAATCGTGGGTTTACGTGGCTCCGCTGACGGCGTGGGGTCCCCATGCGCATCTCCGCCGACGAGCCGCTTCAGCAGATAGCTTCCGGCGACATGCCCGGCTTTGCGCAACGCGCTTTTCCCGGCAATCAGTTCCGCCGTGTCCATGGCGGACTCCACCCCGTCGCACGCCGCGAGGATGCGGGCATCGCCACGCGTGGTGACCGCGCGGACTTCCACCCGCGCCCGACAACTGATCAGGCCACGCGTCCCACCCTCCGCCCGCTCGCTGAAGGCTTCACCGACGATCAAGATATCCGCGCCGTATTTCGCGATCAGATTGCGCGCCTGCACGCCCGTCGGGTCCTTGATCGCCTCTTCCATGTCCGGCGTGTCGCGAATCGCCGCGTACTGGCTCTGATCGACCACACGACACCCGGCTTCCGTGAACATCTTGATCAACTCGGTCTCACCGGCAGGATCGGGTGCCCGCCGGCCGATATGTACCTCGGGTACCACAATCATGATGCGCAGCTTCTTGGCCTCGACCGGCTGCAGATAGTCCGCGGACGCCACGATCTCGCCCGTGTCAACCTGCACCAGGCGGGCGGAGATGCTATAGCCGTCACCGGTCAGCCCCGTGGAGATGGCGCCGACTAGCAGGTACGTCGCCCCGAGCAGTCGCCCTAATCTCTTTTGCGACTCGGGGGTGACCAACCCGCTTGATGACAGCTTCAGCTCTTGCATGGACTTGTCCAAGCGCTCACGCTCGACGAGGCGAAACCAATGTCTCTTCACAAAGGCGGTGATCAGGCGATCCTGGCAGAGCCCGGCATTCACGCCTTCGCCGGTCTTATCCTGAAATTGCGTAATCGCCACCGTCTCGCCTTGCAATGCAGCAGCCTCGCGCCCATCGCAGATTTGCTGGGCGAGCACGTTGGCTGCCTCGGCAAACGTCGACGCCACGTCGGCCGCACGGCATAGGCTACTAAAGCAGAACAGAGCAAGCGTAACACCAAGAAGCCAGAGGGTTTTCATCGTTAAGTCCTTCCGCGATCAGCCATACGGCAGGCGGTCCGCACGACTATCCTTGTCAGCAATCATTACAACTCATTCTTGCGGCATTCCACGCTCTCGGCCGCCACCGCTTTGCCGGTCGCGGTTTCCAGGATGCGCGTATTGATGACGAGAAACTTGCCGCGGTCGGAAACGCTGCCGACCAGAATGAACTTGCACCCGGCGATTTGCCCCAACCGCTGCGCGGTGGACTGGTCGATCAGCGCGCTGTCCTGAATCTTCATCTCTTTCAACGCCTTATCCAGTTGCCCCCGCTCGACCAGGTTGAAATCTGCGTTGATCAACCGGGTGGACAGATCCTCCGCGACGTTTTGCGCCACCGAGGGCGACGAGATATCGATAAGATTAAAGGTCATCACCGCCATAAGCTCCTGCGCGAGCTTTTGCTGCACCGCAGGCTTGGCGTCGACCCGCTTGCGCAGATTGGTCGCCAATTTGTCGAGGTCATTGGGGTCAACGACAAAACCCGTCACGGCGGTCTGCATAACAGCCGGAGGCGTCGCTATTGTGGCAGGCCTGGCGACCGCATGGGCTGTGTTGATGTGCCCATTCCATTCAACCTGGGTGTTGAAGGTGGTGGTGCAGATGGGGCAGGCGAATTGGGCAACAGGGTTGCCTTTGACGAGTTTTGGTTCGGCGAACAGGGTGTAGCTAGCTTTATAACGTAAGGTTAAGGTGCGCTTCCCTGTCAGCGGAATATCCACGAATTGCGCTTTTTCCCCGTATGCGATGTCCTGCTGCCAGACTTGATCGCCATCGACCTCGATCACCGTACGCTGTGGAGCAGTCACCCAGCGGTAATTATCGTTAATACCGATATTCGCGGTAAAATGATCCCACCCACGAACATCGAACGAAGCGAACATCTCACTGCCACGTCCCCATCCATCATAGACAACACCACCTATAGTGCAAGTACTATTCTGATAATTCCAACTGCCTGAAACATTATGATCCAATGTCTTCGTCTGCGGTGCGGCGAGAAGAGGTAACGGCAACGCGCAGACAACAAACGCAATTACCGCCAACAGAAGGCGGAACGATACAGTGAATTTCATGAGAGTCTCCCTGCAAGTCCAGCGGTTATCCCGCATGAGTTGACTGATCCATAAACCCCAGTGGCTCGACTGCCCGCTCGCGAACACGCGAGGGGCAATCGAGCCGATGGTGTGCAGCCGAAAAGCCTTACTTCGTCACGAGTTTCACCGTAATCGTCATGCCGGTGACGGAGATCACTTGCAGGCGCGTGCCGGTTTCGGTGGCCAGGTGGCTGGCGAGCATTTTGGCGGAGCCGCTGAAGAGCACGCTGATGAAACCATAACCCTCTTCAAAGCGGGCGTCCGAGCTGCGCACAAAGCGCGACAGGGCAATTTTGTCATCGACCGCCGTCATTTGCGCATAGGAGCAGCCGGCGACCTTCACGGTATATTCCTTGCACGGGTCCAACACCGCGCGCAGCAGGGTGTGCAAGTTCTTGTGCAGGTAGTCGTCGCCCACTTTATCTTCCGCCGCTTCCAACGTCCCTTTGGCGGAAAAATCGGCGCCAACGCCCAGTCCGCGCTTGGCGCCGAGCACCTCGGCGGTGTCGGTCCGAATGATCTTGGCGTCGAGCGTCACCTTCTGCGAATAGGTTACCGGATCATTGATGACCCGCTCAGCGGTATCGGCGGAGACTTTGCCAACGATAATGACATCCGCTTTATCCTGTAACAGCATCACCGTCTTCGCATCGACCTCGCCAGCGCGAATCAAGCGCAAGGCATCCTTTTGCCGTACGGCGGTCAGCTGATCATCGTCCAGCACCTTAAAGCCGCGCTCAACCAGCGCGCTCGTCAGGGCATTATTGATGCCGCTCGCATCGCGCAACGACGGGGTGCCATCGAGCGCCAGGATAATGCGCGGGCTGCCGGCGATCTTGAGCTTGTCGTAGAGGTTTTCCAACACGCTCTCGATACGTTGCAGTGAGACATTGGCCTTAATCTTCACCGTGTAGAGATCGGTCGTCGGGTTGTATTCATCCTCCAGCACCTTGTAGTCATGCACGAAACCGCTCGACGTCTTATAGATATTATCGGAGACCAACGCCAGGTTACTCACCAGCGTTTCGGATTTGATATAGAGCCCCAGCCCCTGTTCCACCGCTTTCCGCTGGGCGTCTTGCACGGCTTCATCACGGGCCTTCGCCCGATCTGGACCAGCGCCAACTCCCTGGGCGATAACGGTTTTCATTTCAGCCTTCTCAGCGTCTTGCGCGAAGCCTGTGGTGGTCAACGCCAACAGCGCGAGCGCGACGCAGAGGAAGGCAAACCCGCGTAGGGCAGACCACAGCGGATACTTTGCTATATATGACATGAACGTGTCCTTTCGGTAGTCATGGACCTCCGGCAAAGCCGGAGGCTTGATTTTGTGTACCGCTCAACGCGGCGTACTGTTACTTGGCTCTGCGCCTCGTCAGTCATCCCATCCCGGCTGTTATTTCCGGCCGGAGATAGCCGGGCTAGGGCCGTGTGCTTTGATAGGGCACAACACGCCCGAGGGCCTTCCGTCTCCGTCACGACGCCTCGTCGGGAACGGCAAGCACCGCTCCGCGGACGGAAGGCCCTCCGACACGGGGATTAGTCGACCAGGAAGCCGACGGCCAGTTTCCCCATGAATCCGCCCCGGGCATCTTCGGCCAGAATGCGCGCGGCATCGGACTGCTTCACGAGCGGTGAGGTGTACCACATATCATCGCCGTCTTTCTTGACGCCGCTCGCCTTAATGATCAGCGGATGCGAGCCGACCCGGCCAGCCTGCTTGGCGGCGTCAAATGATTTGTAATACGCGACCACACCGGTATGCACGAGGGTGTCGGCGTTCATCTCATCGCGCGGGTAGACCGCTTCGGCATCCGGGCCAATAATGGCGGGGGACATGGCGGGGCTGATCTTCAGGCCACGGCAGTCGATAAGCAGACCGGTAAAATCGCCCTTGACCGCCTTCGGCGCGGGCACATCCGCCAGCGTCATCTCCGTTTTCGGCGTGCACGCTTCTACCTGCTTCGGCAGATCAACGGCAGTCGCCACCCCTTGCTCGCCCAGCATCGGCATCGCGACAACCACCAGGTAGGAGCCGTCTTCCATATCTTTTTCCTGTACGACGGCCGCGCCCTTCAGTGCGCCCGCCAACTTGGTTTTGATCACATCGCTCGCCAACACCAGATTCTCCACCTGGGTTTCCGAGGAGATATGCACGCCCTGCACGACTTTCAACAGGTTGCGCTCGGCCACGGTAATGGCGGCTTCGCGGGCCAGTGCTTTCGCCCGTCCGCCGGTAGCCCCTTCAGGAGCGACACCAACACCCACGGCGCGGAATTGAAAGATCGTCCAATCGATCTTGGCATCCTTGCCGATCGTCTGCACGACATCGGAAATCGACGGTTTCGGGAGGGGCGCGGCAACGGGCGCCGTGGTCTCTACGGAGGCCGGCGTCGCGGTCGGCGCTTCTTGCGCCAGGCAGGCGGCCATCGCCAATACGGCGCCGCACAACGTGAGGGTATTACGTAATAGTTTCATATCAATAACCTTTCTGGTAATAATGAGTGTTTGTGCACGCGATACGTTAGCGTGTGGTCATGATATAGCGGAAGCCGATGACATCGACGCACGTCGCGGGGGCAAGATAGTCGCGCCGACTGGCGCGATAGGCTTCACCACTCACATCGTGACACGAGCCGCCCCGAATGATGCGGTACTCCATGAGGTCGCCCGCTTTTTTATAGGAATCGGCGCACCATTCCGCGACGTTTCCTGCCAAATCGAAGATACCGTAGTCGCTGACGCCCGCCGGGAAACTGCCCACTTTCATCGGCGCATTTTTGCCGTCCAGACCATGATTGCAGCGCGTCGCATCCCAGCTATCGCCCCAGGGATAGACGTTATTGTCGCCGCGCGCGGCCTTTTCCCACTCCGCCTCAGACGGGAGACGCCCATTCGCCCACTTGGCATAGGCGGCCGCGTCATTCCAATCGACGTTCACGATCGGGGAATTATCAAGCCATTTCACCGCAGGCGTCGCGGCCATATAATGATTGGTGATCTCACAGAATTTCCGATACTGGGCCACCGTCACCTCGTACTTGGCCATCCAGTAGCCATCCACGAACACGCGGCGATAGGGACGTTCGTCGGCCACATGGTCATTGCCCATGTGGAATTTGCCGGACTCGATATAGACCAGCTCCGCGCCATCCACCGGGTTGATCCACACATCGCCCGACTTCGCGTCTTTCGGCATATCCAGCGAGCGCCAGACCACCGCACGTTTATTACAACCGGGCACCGGGTTCACACGCTCCTGGGAACGTGCAGCCAATGCCGCCGAGCCACAGAGCGCCAAGCTCATGATGAGCGTGAATACTTTCAAACAGTTCATTTGCATGGGGGAGTCTCCTTTAGCTTGCTGCATTACACTTTACTGGTCCTTATCGACCAGGAACGCGACATTCAATTTTTCCAGGAAGAGCGTTTTGGCGTTTTCCGCACGGACGAATTCCGCATCGGCCGGGCCGAGCACCACATCCGTCTTGAACACTTTGCCGCCACTCACGCGCAATGCTTTGAGAACAATGGGGTGTTTGCCGACACGCTCAGGTAAGGTCGGATCGTCAGACGATTGGTAATAGCCGGCGATGCCGCATTCATTGACCATCTCTTCAGAGACCGTCAACGTGCCAAACAGATTGGCGCCGGTTTGGTCTAAAATGCGCGGGCACATCGAACGCGAGAGCCCGAGGTCACGGCAATCGATTACCAGTCCGGTGTAACCGCCCGGTTGTGCTGCCGATATCAATTGCGCGGGCGGCGCCGGGTCTGCTGCGGGGGCCGGGGGTGTGGGGGCCGCCGGCTCAGCGGGCTTCGGCGTCTCGACTTTCGGCGTGGACGGCACGACCGTCGCGCCCGGGTTGGCGGCTTTGAATTGGCCGACCAAATCGATGCTCTGCGCGATTGAGGCCTTGTCGCCATACAGATTCACCGCCAGCACGACCTCATAGCCCTCGTCACCGTACGGTTTCTCACTGACAATCACTGCCCCTTTCAGCAGTCCCTTGACGCTGGTCTTGATCGTATCCTGCGTCAGTACCATGTTCTCCACGGTGGTATCCGAGGTCACATGCACGCCATAGATCACTTTGATCAGATTACGCTCGGCGGCCACCATCGCCGCCTCGCGCGCCAACACGGTAATTTGCGCCGGGGTTTTCGCGAATTTCGGCGCAAAACCGATACCACGCGCCCGCACCTCTTGCTGTGACCAATCGATCTTGCCGTCGCCGATAATATTCACCACGTGAGAGACTTCGACGGAGACCTTGGTCGTGGTCGTCTGCGCCAACGCGCTGGACGCACCGAGCACCGCCAGGGCCAGCATCAGCCACCAGCCTGGACGTACCAAAGAATTCATACCGCTACCTCCTTTAGGTAGATTTCGTGTGTCTGCTTGATTAGTAAAGCATTACCCATGGATAGTTCCCACCAAGTAAATCAAATTTTCATTCCGCGACGATTTCCGTCACCGGCAGCGCGTTACCCGGACAGCCGTTCCCCACGTTGGAGGGTATTCAACGTTTCCAGCGGACCGGAATACGCTGTAGGCGTCGCATCACGGTGTGCTGCTGCTCCCGGCGTTGTAAACCATCCCTCCGGCAGCAATATCGGATGCCCCCCATCAAAGACGACGGTGTCGTCACACCGATTCACGGCATACAGTGATAACAGGTATCCGGCTTTGGCTTTCGTAAGGCTGCTGACAATCACATAATCTGCGCTCACGGTCTCGCGCAGACGCGCGGCGTCCGCGAGGAGCGGTTGCGACGCGTGCGGATCAACGGCAACACAATCAGGCGCTAAGCGCGTGATCTCCATGGTCACGTACCGCGTAGTGAAGGCATCGACCAACGCCGCGGTGAGGGTATCCGCCATCGGCAGATCAGCGCCATTCGCCGCCACCGGCTGGATAGCGCAAGAGACGGTCGCGCGGGGAGTATCCGATTTTGTCATACATTGGGCCAGTGTATCGACATACTGGGCGATCACCGTCTCCGCCGCGGCGGGAGGGGATGGACGCTGCGCCACAGTACCCTCCGACGCCGGCGTGCGCGCCGGTTCTGGGGCACGGCGCGTTGTGTCGTGTCTGCTCGTCCGCCTTTCCTCCGCAGGTCCCACCGCCCGGATATTATGGTCATGGCGCAGCGTAGGCGCGTCATGACCGGCCTTGGCGATAGTCAGCGGTAGGACAACCGCGTGATCCTGATGGAGGCGAACCGGATCAGTGACGTCCTTACGTATTGGCATAACATCAGGACGTTTGGCCACAGTAGAGGACGATGGATGGTAGAAGACGCCGGCGACAATAGCCAATGCGAGCACGCACGCCGCAACAGGAACGTACCGCCAGCGCGGCCAGACCAGCACAGCGCGTTTCTGATTACGCGCCGCGTCCGCAATCACCCCGATGTCCGCGGCCAATGGGAATACCGGCAGTCGCTGAATCTCACAAAAAGCCGTCTGCAGCACCTGTAACTCTTCCCGGCACTGGCAACAGCTGGCGAGATGTGCGGCGACACGGGCACTTTCCGTAGGGGAAAGCTCACCCTTCAGGTAGTCGATCAGGCTGGCGGAGATATTACGACACTGCATACTCATCTTTGTCACCTGTTACCGCCAAAGAGTTCCCGGTTGTTATTAATTTTTTTACGCATCGCTTCACGAGCACGTTTCAAGCGCGTGCGCACGGTGTTTACCGGTGAGTTGGAGACCTCCGCGATCTCTTCGTATTTCATTCCACACGCATCCGCGAGCACAATGGCCTCACGGAATTGTGGGGGCAGACTCTGAATCGCGTCATGAAGCATCCGTTGCCGTTCCTTGCGCAATAGCCGCCGTTCAGGGGTCTCGTCCAAACCGCACGGCAATATGGCCGCAAGCAGACTCTCATTTTCAGGAGCAGACATATCCATACATGATGATGGCTTCCGTGCTAAGCGCTTCCGCACATTCAGGCAAACATTGATCGTGATGCGGTAGGCAAACGTCGAAACCTTGCACTCGCCACGGAAACGCGGTAAGGAACGATACAACTGAAAGGCGACTTCCTGAAAGGCGTCTTGCGCGTCGTCGTGGTCACGCACAAAACGCGAAATCATGGGCATGACGCGGGAGGAGATCAGTGCGAGCAACGCATCAAAGGCATACGTGTCGCCGTTGTGGAAGCGCCGTACGAGTAGGCCAAGACGCTCCTCTTCGGCAATCCTACTCACCGCGAGAACGTCCGCTGATTCTTCGTCCGCTTCCCTGTGCGACGTGATATTATCAACTATCATGGGGGCACTCATACGCTTCCTAGTAGGAGCAACAACACTTCTTGCAGTCCATACCGTCAAATATACTGCCGAAAATGGATGTCAGTAAAAAATCACCGGAGTCGATTTGCCCGCTGCTGGCGGGGCCTGGGCGCGTGGAAGCTGGTAATGCCATTCCCCGAGAATGCCATTGCGCAGCGGCGCCAGCACAGCACTGAGCAGCTTGACCTCCAGGGGCTTATCACACGCGATAGTATAGGAGAGTGACGCACCACTCTTCAGGTTGATCATCCTGATGGCGGTACCAGTCTTTACCGCCACCGTGAAGCCGTCGCGCACCTTGCTCGTACCCAAGCCGGATAAATCGATGGCGAAAACCGTCGTGTCCGGCAGGCTGATCGCCGCCAAAGCCTCACCACGCATAATGACCACTTGTGCAGGAATGCCTTTGGCAAGGCAGACACTGGCAAAGAGCATGGACAGGTCGAGACTCGTCCCCTTATGGGTCTCCAGCGTTTGTCGCGGATACTGCACATTATCGGTGGCTTCGGGCTTCATGAGGAATCCGCGTGGTTCCTCGCACGTCACGTTATTGGCGTACAGGAGCTCATACAACGCCTGACAGTAGCGACGCACATCGAGGCCGGCGGCATTTGCCGGTGTCCCGGTCGCGTTCATCAACTGCACGGCAAGATCCGCGAACTCAACCACCGGCCGATCTGTCGGTGTCAGGAAGAGCGACAGGAAGGGCGCATTACTAAATTGGTCCTTCCATCGTGTGCTCAGCTTGCCCTCGCTGTCAGTAAAGCTGAATTCGGTAGTCCCCAGCAGCAGCGCTTGGCCGGTGACGCGCTGCGACAGATTCGGTTTCTCCGGGGCCGAGAAGGCGACCGTCACCGTCACGGGAATGCTCTTACGCGTCGCCACGGTGAGCATGGCCTCCGCAAAGGCCGGGTACGCCTTATCGGTAATCTCCGCGCCGGGCGCCAGGGTGGCATATTGTCTCGGCGATGTCCAGGAGCCGTACGCGCCAAAGGTATAGGTAAGCTTGAGATTGGCAAGGGGAATCACCCCGGTATTCTTGACTGTCGCACACGCCGCCCAGTACCCGCCATCGCCGAATGCAGGCGCACCGTACACCTTATACCCGGCCGCCAGGAGGGGGGTCTTACAGCGCAAGTCCACCGTCAGCGTCGGCTTGGGCAGCTCTTGCAGGGTAAACAGCACGTCACGTGCAGTCATATAGTTGACCTGAACTTGCTGTGACTCCTCACGATAGCCATTTTGCCGCAGCGTCACAGCATAATTCCCGACCGGGAGGTTGGACAGCGTGAGGCCGTCAACGCTGGTTACCCCGCGTTCCACACCATCCAGGAAGACTTTGGCGCCGATTGGAGTAGATTTGACGGTAATCGCGCCTTGCAATCGTCCGAGATTAATGGGCGGTTTCTCGTCGGGATTCGGAGGCGGTATGCTGAGCTGCTTGTCAACGGTTATGGCATAGCAGAGCGACTCACCATTCTCCAGCGTGATCTTGTTCGCGGCGTTGCCACTCTTGACCGCCCCCGCGAAGCCATCACGCCCGCGCTTACTATCGCCTAACACGGATAAATCGATGGCGAATACCGTCGCATCCGGCAGGCTGACCACCACCAAGGCCTGCCCAAGCTTCACGAGCACGTGTGCAGGCAGGCCTTTGGCAAGGCAGGCACTGGCAAAGAGCAAGGAGAGATCGAGGCTCGTCCCCTTATGGGTCCCCAGCGTTTGTCGCGGATACTGCACATTACCGGAGGCGTCAGGGTTGACGAGGAATTCACTGGTTTCATTGCACGTCACGTTATTGGCGCGCAGGAGCTCGTATAACGCCTGACAGTAGCGGCGCGCATCGAGGCCGGCGGCATTTGCCGGTGCCCCGGGCGCGTTCATCAACTGCACGGCAAGATCCGCGAACGCAACCACCGACCGATCTGTCGGTGTCAGAAAGAGCGACAGGAAGGGCGCATTAATAAATTGGTCCTTCCATCGTGCGCTCAGCTTGGCCTCGCTGTCTGCAAAGCTGAATTCGGTCGTGCCCAGCAGCAGCACCTGGCCGGTGGCACTCTGCGACAGATTCGGTTTTTCCGGGGCCGAGAAGGCGACCGTGACCGTCACGGGAATGCTCTTACGCGTCGCCACGGTGAGCATGGCCTCCGCAAAGGCCGGGTACGCCTTATCG
>DASXVL010000545.1:0-2952 GCA_036504255.1 Armatimonadota bacterium
CTCGCCGCGTCTACATTTCAGAGCAAACGACAAAATTCCTGTACCCACTTGCATTGCCCGCCCTTCTTTTTGTATTATAAGTAAGTAAAAGCTTACCTAACGAAAAAGACCTTCCAAATCTTTTTCACCCATTGGTCGCGCAAGCACGGCTGAAGCGATAGGAAGATGATCAGGGTAAGCCGTAATATGGAGCTGTTGTGGTCGCGTATGGAGCGCAGGAATTTACGTACTAGCGAAACGTCTCTGGCTGGTAGGATGCTAGAAACGCCTGGAGGGCACCAGGGGCGATGGTTATCGGCAAGTCCCCTCTCCCTTGCCCCCTTCAGCAGCGTCTACTTTCAGTATCTTTGCTTACAACAATCAGGCAACCCACGGGAAGATGGTAGCAGCGTTTTGCACACGGATGGTCTATGTGCGTGACGCGGGACGGAAGTACACGGAGCAGACAATGCGTTGCGTCGCCCGAAACTTTTGTTCGATTTCCCGGTCAAAGAGTTTAGCGAATAATGTTTTTACCTTTACACCGACAGACCAGACATGCGGTATATGTTGGTCAACCCGCTCCCCCTTCGGGATTGGATGTCCCGATTCCGCGGTTGTTGCACCGTCCAAGTTGTGACCTCCTGTCAGACTCACTCTCCACGTCGTAACGTCATGGCGTGGGATATCTGCGCGAACTTGTGTGCGCCGATAAGTTAAATAGGGTTGCCCATTTAAAAGCCCGGCAGCCGGTATATTCGAAGAAAGGGAAGTTCCATGCAGCAGTTGATGTCGTACATGCTCGAAAGTGATATTCGTGTTCCGGCAACCTGGCGCGTCTTGGCTGCCTTGTTGCAGCATCCGGATGTCACGCAGGCCGATCTGCGGGAGATTACCGGTCTCAGTCACCCGGTCATCGTCCAGCAAGTCCGGAAGCTCCGGCACGCCGGATTAATCAATATGGGAGATCCCCTCGGCGGGCAACCCGGGCGTCCGCGCACGCCGATGAACTTTAACTGGGATTTTCGCCGCTTGCTGTCCATCGACGTGGACCGTTCCGGTTTAACCCTGCAAGTGACCAATCTGGCTGGGAAGCCACTGGAAAAGCCGAAAACAACGGCGATCTCCGCCTGGACGCAAGAGGGGATCCGCAAGGCCCTGCAACAGGCGATCACGAAAGTGCTGGCATCGCGTGATCCGGAATGGGCGGGCATCGGTATCGCCATTCCCGGCCTCGTGTCGGCGGATGGCCTGACCGTGGAGAGTGTCACCAATATCACCGCTTGGGAGGCGGAAGCCCTGGGCGCCAATCTCACGGCAAAATTCGGCGTCCCGGTGCTCTGCGAGCGCACCCCCGATGCGCTGACCAGGGCGCTCTATTCGGAAAACGGCACCAGCTCGTCGTTACTCGCCATCGACCTGCGGCATCTGCCGGCGATTGGCATGGGCATGGTGATTGATGGCAAACTCGCCTCAAGCGCCACGGATTGCGCATTCCGACTCGGCCACGTCACGATCAATGGCAATACCCGGCAGTGCTCCTGCGGAAAAACCGGCTGTCTCCAGGCGCTGTTCCAGGCTTCGCAGGAAGACCCGACGCAGCGAACAGCGGCGATTGATGGTTTAGGCAGGATTGTCGCCAGCCTGGTGACCGTCTTTGATCCCGCGCATGTCGTCATTCAGGGTGACACCTGTTGGGGCCCGCAGGATCTGGCGCAGCTTTCGAGCCGCATCCATGCCAATTGCTACCGCGCCAGCGGTAATGGCCAATTGCTTGCCGACCGCCCCTACCGGGCGGAAGAGAGCCTGCACGGCGTGGCTACCCGGCTCTCCTCGCTGGTACTCGACCTGCGCCAGGGGATGCTCCCGCGCTGGGCCAGCGGTAAGAAGAAGGGATAAGGGTTCAAGGTCCACTGTTCGTAGTACAGATGAAGCTCTGCCAATACCGGGTGGTTTGGCAGAGCTTCGCTGCTGTAGGAAAGAGGAAAGAAGCAGCGAGCGCAGTATTAACCCACCAGTAGCGCCTCTTTTACCCGGAATGCCTTCCGCTACCGACCCTGTGAACACGGAGAGAACGATGAGCTCGCGTACCATCCTGGCCATTTGCGCGCACCCCGATGATGCTGAATTCCGCTGCGGCGGCACGCTGTTGCTGCTGGCGAAGCGCGGATGGGATATTCATGTCGCCACCCTGTCCGCCGGTGACTGCGGCAGCGCCGAGTTACCCCCCAATGCAATCGCCGCCACGCGGCGGGCGGAGGCGCAGGCCGCCGCCAAGCGTTTGGGCGGGACCTACCACTGCCTGGGCGGGCAGGACCTGCAGATCTACGATGACAACGTGATGCGCGGAGCGGCGACGGCGCTCATCCGGGAAATAAACCCCAACTGCATTATCACCCATTTTCCGGTCGATTATATGCCGGACCATGATGCCGCCAGCGCCGTCGCTCGCTGCGCGTCTTTCACTGCCACGCTGCCGAATTATGTCGTCGGTCCCGCGGCGGCGGTGAAGGCCACCGAGCATCTGGTCACGCTATACTATTTCACGCCGCTGGGCGGCACCGATTATTTCGGCACCCCGATCCTCCCGCAATTTTACGTGGATGTCACCACAGTCATCGAAGAGAAAGCGGAAGCCCTCGCCTGCCACGCCTCGCAACGTGACTGGTTGCGCCGCCAGCACGGCATCGACCAGTACATCGAGCAGATGCGGGAATGGGATGCGGAAGCGGGGCAGCTTGCCGGCGTGAACTATGCGGAAGGCTTCCTCATGCACAAAGGCCACGCCTACCCGCAAACCCCGTTCATCGAAGACGCGCTGGCGGGGTATGTCAGCGAGCGGAAGTAGAAAAGAGAATCCGCAGATTACGCAGATTAGCGCAGATTAATTAAGATACATGCAAAGCGGACCGCCCCGCCGGGCGATCCGCTTCGCATGTCCAAATACACGAAAATCTGCGTAATCTGCGGATT
>DASXVL010000546.1:0-3401 GCA_036504255.1 Armatimonadota bacterium
ATCGACCTCGTCCCCGGCGTGCGGGTGACGGGCACCGTGCTGCTGGACGGGGAAGACCTCTACCGGCGCGGGGTGGATGTGACGACGATCCGCAAGCGCATCGGGCTCATCATGCAGAAACCCACGCCGCTGCCCATGTCCATTTTCGACAACGTCGCCTATGGCCCGCGCCTGTACGGCGCCGGGGGCCGACGGCATCTCCACGAGACGGTGCAGCACAGCCTGGAAACCGCCGGGCTGTGGGACGAGGTGAAGGACCGGCTGAAAGATCCCGCCAGCCGCCTGTCCCTGGGGCAGCAGCAACGCCTCTGCCTGGCGCGCGGGCTGGCGGTGGAGCCGCGAGTGCTCCTCTTCGACGAGCCTACCTCGTCGCTCGATCCGCTCTCCGCCGTGCGCATCGAGCAGGAGATCCTCCGCCTGAAGGATGCTTACACTTGCGTCCTCGTCACGCATAATCTGCAGCAGGCGATGCGCCTGGCCGACCATGTGCTCTTTATGAGCGCCGGCGAGATCGTCGAGCATGGCACGGCGCACGAAATCTTCAACTCCCCGAAAGAGATTGCCACGGCGGACTATATCGGGTCGGCGAATTAGGGGTTAGTCTGCAGTGGCGAGGATAAGGCCAGGTGAGCCAAAAACGGGGACTGGCTCGGGTGTCCCGTTTTTTGTGGACACCCGTGCCTGTCTCTGCTTTTGGCGTTCGAGTATATGAGCTCCAGGAAATCTTTATCGCGACGATTTGTTGTCTCCTCTGTATGGTAAGATAAGCGCATGCCATGCCGTGAATGACCTTTCTCGGGAGACCGGACATGAAGCGAAACGAGCGCAATACTGCCCTATTGACCGCGCTGGGGATTATCCTTGGCGGGGGTGCGGCGGCTGTGACCACGCTGGCGCTACGCAAGCGTGCCCGGCGCATATTGGAGAGCGCGCCCGCCGTGGTCCCGCACGTGGATCTGACGCGGTACGCCGGCCTCTGGTATGAGATCGCCCGCTACCCCAACTGGTTCCAGCCCGACGACTGTTACAACACCACTGCCACCTACAGCCTGCTCCCCGATGGGACGATCGAGGTGCTCAACCAGTGTCGCGAGGACGGACCGGAGGGAGAGCCCGACTATGCCCGCGGCATCGCCCGCGTCGCCGACCCGGAGACCAATGCCAAACTCAAGGTCACCTTCTGGTGGCCCTTCACCGGCGATTACTGGATCATCGACCTCGGGGAGGATTACGAATACGCCGTGGTCAGCGAGCCTCGGCGCAAATACCTGTGGATCCTCTCCCGCACGCCCGAATTGCCCCAGGAAACCTACGACGCCATCCTGGAGCGCCTCCGCGCCCAGGGATTCGACACGGATGCGCTGGTGGAACGGCGGGGGTGAGCCTTATCTGTGCTGGCTGAACATCCACGGCAGTAACTCCGGCTCCCCCAGCGCGCGGGGGCCGGCTTCGTGGCCGCTGTCCGGGTACTCGGTATAGCGGAGGTTGCCGCCAACCTGCCGCAGGGCACGGACCATCACCCGCGCGCAATTGATGCCGACGCGTTTGTCCTTGACCCCGTGGAATACCCACACCGGCAGATGGGCAATGCAATGAGTCTTGCTCGGGTCGCCACGCCCACTGAGGACAACCGCCGCCGCGAACAACTCTGACCGGCGGGTGATGATATCCCAGGCGCCATGACCGCCGGCGGAATAGCCGATGACGTAAATCCTCCCGCGATCGATGGGGAATTCCTTCATCAGCGATTCGATGATGTGGATGGTCAGCCTGATGGGCACGCTCGGCGTAGCCGCCTGCCGAATCCGCGAATCCACATAAGTCCGCATGTCCACCCAGTAGGTATTCGGCGGGCATTGTGGCGCCAGGATGAAGCAGGGGTATTTCCCCCGGTTCTCCGGTGTAAGGAACAGCGGGACGATGGTGTGCATCTGGATCATATTTCCCGTCCCGGACTCGCCTGACCCGTGCAGGCTGACGACCAGCGGATAATGGCGGTTCGGGCGGTATCCCTTCGGCAAGACCAGCCGGTAGTTCAACGATTCGCCACGCTCATCACGAAAAGTACGCGCCTGCGACTCCACCGGCAGAGGTAACGCCGAGATGACACGTTCCTTCAACGAATGGCGAAAATGCCATACCGCGGGCATTGCCAGCGCCGCAACGGCAAAGACGGTGAGCAAAGCAAGCATCCAACGTCGACGTTTGTTGATCATCGGGTATCCTCGTCATTACCAGCCCGAAGGGCTGCAATTCGTCAGCCCAGGCAACGCCCTGGGTGGATGAGTGACCAAACCTGTGAAGCCCTGAAAGGGCGAAATACCATAACGCAAATGTGCGTTAGTTGATCCCCGAATTTCGCTCTTTCAGAGCTATTGACCTTCTGTTCTTCCCTACCCTGGGCTGACGGATTTAGCCCCTTCGGGGCGTGCGGAAATTATTAGACTGCTCTTCGAGCACGAGCACGAGCACGACGAGGGGCTCCGCGCGTTGACTGTCAGAGGTAATCCCGATATAGTACAAAACCAGTGGCTCTGTCTTTGTACCAGGAGGGTTGACGTGACTGATACTCCAACGCCCGCAGCTCGAGATGCCGCAAAATTTGTGCATGAAGTGGCGAAGCGGCTGATTCAGAACATCGAGACGGTGATTATTGGCAAGCGGCCGGTGATCACCAGCGCGCTGATCGCGCTTTTCGCCGAGGGGCACGTGTTGTTGGAAGACGTGCCGGGCGTGGCGAAGACGGTGCTGGCCAAATCGATTGCCAAGTCGATCGGCTGCGATTTCCACCGCGTGCAGTGCACCCCCGACCTGCTGCCATCCGACGTCACCGGCGTGTCGGTGTTCAACCAGAAGTTGGGCGAGTTCGAGTTCCGCCCGGGACCGGCCTTTGCCCATATCCTGCTGGCGGACGAGTTGAACCGCGCCACCCCGCGCACGCAATCCGCCTTGCTGGAGTGCATGGCCGAGGGGCAGATCACCTGCGACACCGTGACGCGCCCGCTCGCCCGTCCCTTCATGGTCTTCGCCACGCAGAATCCCATTGAATATGAAGGCACCTTCCCGCTGCCGGAAGCGCAGCTCGACCGCTTTTGCATGCGCCTGCGGATGGGCTATCCCGACGAGCCCACCGAGTTCAGCATGCTCGAGCGCCTGCGGCTGGCGCATCCGGTGGATACCCTCAAGCCGGTGGTCAGCGTGAAGGATATCGTGCACGCGCAGGAGCTGGTGAAACAGATTTTCGTGCATGAGGAAGTGCGGCGTTACCTGATCAAGCTGGTGCGCGCCACGCGCGGGCATCCGGAGATCGCCGTGGGCGCCAGCCCGCGCGCCAGCATCGCCCTCTTCCATACCGCCCAGGCGACCGCCGCGCTGCGCGGATTTGACTACGTGCTGCCCGA
>DASXVL010000547.1:0-12729 GCA_036504255.1 Armatimonadota bacterium
CTCCGGTGGCCCGGATGAAGTGGTGGTGAAGACCCTCTATTCCCTGGTGTCCACCGGCACGGAGTTGCGCGTGTGGGGCGGGCATTATGGCGCGGCCGATAAATTCCCACTCATCCCGGGCTATTCCATCGTCGGGGAAGTGACGGAGATCGGCACGAATATCACCGATGTTCAGGTCGGCGATTTGGTGAGCGGCCGAAATCCCTTGCCCGTACCCGGAATCAACGCCTACTGGGGCGCGCAGGCTTCCCATCACCGCTACCTGACGGTCGGGTACGATGGGGTGGTCAAATTGCCGCAGGGCGTCGAGCCGCTGGATTGTTTGATCGCGGAGATCGGCGCCATCTCCTGGCGGGGTGTGAAGCATGCCGGTATGCAGGCGGGCGAATCGGCGCTGGTCACCGGGCAAGGCTTGATCGGCACGCTCGCCATGCGCTTTCTGCTCATGCACGGCGTGAAAACGGTGGTGACGGACATCCATCCCTTCCGCCTGGAGCGCGCGCGCACTTTCGGCGCGGGCGCGGTGAATGCGCGGGACGCCGACGCCGAGGCGCAGATTAAAGCCTTGTTGCCCGACGGCGCCGACATCATCGTCGAAGCCTCCGGCCTGCCGCAGACGGCGCTGCAGGCGTTCCGTTTCCTGCGTGGGCGCAAGACGGGCGAAGCGCGCCCGCTGCCGCGCGTCATCTTTCAGGCGAATTACCTGGAGCAGATCTCGGCAAATCTCGCCGGTTTTGTGCCCTCCCAGTCAGTGGCGCTATTCTACCCCGCGGACCGCGAGATGGAAGACCGCCAGGACGTGCTGAATTTTGTCGCGCAGGGAAAATTACACGCGTCGGAATTTATCGGCGAAACGCACGATTTTCGTGACGCGCCGCGCGCCTACCCGTTACTGCGCGATGAGCCGGATAAACACTTCTCCGTCGCGTTTCGCTGGGCGTAGGGCCGGATTGCAGGATGGTAGAAAACGGGGATGCGCAGCAAAGGCGGTGGGGCTACAGCACGGTTTGGAAGCCGACCGCAGTCGCGCTCAGCCTGCCGAAGAACAGCGCCGGGGCGGTACTGTCGGGAGGCTGAGCGCGACTCCGGGCCGGCGGGCCCTACATCGGCTTCCAAACCGTGCTACAGCCGATACGCTGACCCCAAGGCACCATCGGACAGTGTTTGCTTATAAGGGTTCGAGCACAGCGCGACTCATATCATCCCTTCTCCCGAACTATGGAGAAGACCGAATATTATAGAGGAGGAATTATGTCAACGAGTTTTCGCGTGGCCATTATCGGCTGCGGATCATCCGGCCCCGGTCGGGGCGGCGCGCACTCGATCGGCTATGCGCATGCTTGGGCGTATACCGCGTGCCCGGAAGTTGCGCTGATCGCGGTGGCAGATTGCGTGCCGCAGAATGCGCAGGATTTTGCGGCCGAATTCTCCGGGACGACGGCGTATACGGATTTTCGGGAGATGCTCGCGCAGGAGCGCCCTGATGTGGTCAGTATCTGCACCTACCCGCGTGACCGTGAGCCCATGGTGATGGCGGCGCTTGAAGCCGGGGTGAAGGGTGTCTGGGTGGAAAAACCGATGGCCCTCTCGCTGAATGCCGCACGGCGCATGATGGTGGCAGCCGAGGCGCACGGCGCGCGGCTCTTCGTGAACCACCAACGTCGCTACGGGCTGCCGTTTGCCTGGATGAAAGCGGCCGTTGAAGAGAAGATTGGTGAGGTGCTCAGCTTCGATATCACCCAGCAATGGCCGAATCTGCTGGACTTCGGGCCGCACCTGGTCGATTCCGCGCTGTATTGCCTGGGCGAACGCCGGGCCGTGCGCGTGTTGGCCGCCATGGATCTCTCCGCGCCGACGGAACGCCAGGGATTGCTGGTAGAAAACCAGGTATTCGCGACGATTCACCTGTCCGACGGGAGCCGCCTCACCTACGAGGCAGGCCAAGCCAGTTGCGCTAAGCTGCCCACACTGCGCGTGCAGGGGAGCGAGGGCTTTGCCGAATTGTATGCCATCCTGCCCGAAGGTAAGCAGAGCATTTTTCGCGCACGCTATGCCGGCGAAGCGGAGGTGGTCAATCCGGCGACGAACGAGCACTTCCATCATAGTGAAGACCCCGCGTTGTACGTAAAACGCGCGGCGGCGGATATCGTGCTCGCGCTGACCACGGGGTGCACAACGCGCATTGACGTCGAAAACGCGTATCGCGGCCTGGAAATCCTGCTCGCCATCTACGAATCGGCACGCTTACAACGCATGGTCTCTCTCCCGCTGGAGCAAGGGGAGTTTCCCTTGGACCTGATGACGCCGGCGACCAGCGCGAGCTAACCACGGCGAAGTATATCATCCCTGCATCTCCGGACCGGCTTGCCTTCCCTGGCGGCCGGTCCTTGCACGACGGGCTCTCTTCCCTGAAAGCGCCAGGAGGCTTATAATGCTTTCCTGAAGGAGTACGCGATGTCAACCACTGCACGACCAACGGACGCCGATGAGCGCCTCTCTCCCTTGCAGAGCAACGCCAATGCCATTCGCGCGGTGGCGAGCGCGGTGGAAGGCACGCTCGGACCCAAGGGGCTGAACTGCATGCTCGTTGACCGCTTCGGCGAGGTGGTGATCACCAACGACGGCAGTACCATCCTGGAGAAAGTGGACGCCACGCACCCGGCGGCGCGCATGCTCGTCAATGTGGCGCGCGCGCAGGCGCAGGAAGTGGGGGACGGCACCACCACGGCCACCGTGTTGGCGAACGCGCTCATCCGCGCCGGGGTGGAGCAGGTGAACCGCGGCGTGCCCGTCACGCGCGTGCTGGAAGGTTTGCGATTGGGCATCGCCGCCGCCATCGCCGGGGTGACGCGCCGGGCCATTCCCATCCGCGAGATGGATGATCCTCTCTTGCGCCGCGCCGCGCTCATCGCCGGGCGCGCGCAGGCCGACCTGGCCGATCTCTGTCTCGCCGCCGCGACTGAGGTCGGGCGCGCGCGCATGGAAGCGCCGGATTTCCGGCTGGCCGATTGGCTCATCGCCAAGGAGGGGGCAGCGAGCGAAGTCGTGCCCGGCGTGCTGCTGGAAAAGGAACCGGTGAACCGGCAGATGCCGCGCGAAGTGCGCGATGCCCTGGTGGTCTGTCTGGATGATGCGCTCGAACCGGAGGAACTGGAGGAGAGCGCCATGGGGACCGAGGCGGGTTTTGCCACCTTCATGCGCTATCAGCAAGAGTTCCGCACCGCGCTGCAGCAACTGGTGACGCTGGGCGTGCGCGCAGTGTTTCTCACCAAATCGGTACATGACACGGCGGAAGAGTTGCTCACCGAGGCCGGCGTGATGATCATCCGCCGCCTCTCCGCGCGCGAGGTACACCGGGTGGCGCGCCATACCGGGGCGCGGACGTTGAAGCGTAACGGGCTGCGCAAGGCCCCGGAAAATTTTGTGAGCGCGCTGGGGCACGTTGAGCGAATCAGCGTGGACGAACGCCTGGGACAGACGCGGGTGCTGAGCCGCAACGGCGACGCGATGGCGACCATTCTCGTCGGCGCGGCTACGGGCGAGGTGCGCGCGGAACGCCTGCGCGTGGCGGAAGACGCGGCGTGCGCCGTGCAGGCTGCGTTGCGCGGCGGCGTGGTGGCGGGGGGCGGCGCGGGCGAACTGGCCCTGCTGGCGGACGTGGAAGCCGCGCGGCGCGAGGCGGCAGCCATGGCGGCCTATGGCGTGGACTGCGTGCTCAGCGCGTTGAAGGCTCCGCTGGCGCAAATGGTGGCCAATGCCGGCTTCAATCCGTTGGAAAAGGTGGAGGCGGTGCTCTCCGCGCTGGCGCACGGCGGCAGCGAGACAATGGGGATCGATTGTGACAGTGGCGAAGTGGCCGATATGCTCGCGCTGGGTATCGTAGACCCGGCGTTCGTGAAGATTCACGCGTTGCGCGCGGCGGGTGAAGTGGCGGATGCTATTTTAAGCATCAATACGGTCATTCGCAAACGTGAAGATGCGGCGCCGCGTGAAGGGATGGCGGGTGGATGAAGCCAACCGATCAAACGCTGAAGTTACGCATAGTCTATCTCACGGCGGCGCTGTCGCTGGTGGGGTTTGTGCTGGAAATCGGCCCGGTCGGCGGGGTCTTTTCCCTCGCCAATGCGGGGCCGACGGTGTGGGGCGCGCTCACGCTCGAACTCTCCACATTGGGATTTCTCGCCTACCTCGCGCTGGCGGCGTCGGCGGCCGTAGGGCTGCACCTGACGGAAACGGAACCCACCCCGAAAGAAGACAAGCCGGACAGCCGCACGCCGCTGGAGGCGACCAGTGACGGCCCTCCGCCCGAGAAGGCGCGCACGCGCGTCCGCCCCGAGCTACATCAATTGCGCATGCTCTTCACCGCGCTGGGGGGGTACGCGCTGTTGAAAGGCATCAGCCTGGCCCTCATGTGGCCGCAGGCGACCCAAAGCGGTATCTCGCCCGGCGCGTTAGTGCGCGCGTTGGAATTCGGCTTCATCTACGTCGCCCTCGGCTGGTTCGTGCTCTGGCAATTTTTGCGCTGGTACGCGCTGCGCCGCCGCTGGATTCGCCTGCAGGATGAACTGCTCGGCGTCGACGTCAACCGCATCATCGCCGTCGTCCTGCTCATCAAACCGGTCGTCTTCTTCCTTACGCTGGCGCTGCGCGGTGAGCCGGGCACTCCGCTGCTCCTGCTCATGTCCGCGCTGCTCCACCTCGCCGTCGTCGCCGCCGCGGCGCTTCTCTGGTTCGCCCATCCCCTCACCCTGCGCCGCACCCTCATCGGCCTCTCCGCCACCGGCGCGGCCATCGTGCTGCTCACGCTGGTGCTGATTGCGGTGGAGCGTAGTGTGGCGGGGTGAGTTCTCCGCTGGCAAGCAGCATATCCATGCACCGTCAGTCCTATCCATCTTTTCAGTGTGGACGAGAACTACTATTGGTGATACACTGTATTACCAAAGGCTATAGGGAGAAGTATGATGATCAAGAAATTGACTCGGCATGGTAACAGTCGCGCGCTGGTCATTGACCGTGCGGTACTGGAGCTATTGCACATCGACGAGAACACGCCACTGGAAATTTCTACCGATGGGACACGGTTAATCATCGAACCTGTGCCCGAGGGTGATCGGCGTGCGTGCATAGAAGCCTCACTCGCCACGGGCAATGCGCGCTACGGGCGCATGTTGAAAAAACTGGCCGGATAACGCATGAACGTCACGTTTCTCACACGACATGATGTGCTGATCATCCATGCGGATATGATTCTCCGCTATGGCGGCGTGCCCGGCGTACGTGACGAAGGGTTACTGGACTCCGCGTTAGCCATGCCGTCCGCAGGATTCGGCGAGCAGTTTCTGCATCCCGATGCGCCTGCTATGGCGGCTGCATATCTGTTTCACCTCGTCAATAATCACCCTTTTATCGACGGCAATAAGCGGGTCGGCGCCATGGCTGCCTATGTTTTTCTCGATATCAACGGATTCGATCTTGCGGTTCCCGAGGAAGCATTTGAAGCGGAAGTGTGGGGTATCGCCCGGAGTGAGAATACGAAAGAGCAACTGACGGAGTTTTTTCGCTGCCATGTGGTTGCACGCTAATGCTTCGTGTCCCCGCTCCATAATAGAGACGATAGGTATTGATAACCGAATAAATCAACAGTCCCTCTCCCTCCTTTTGCCATCAACAATAAGCATAGCTATGCGCCGTCGTATCTCCTCACTGTAGCACCTCATGATAATCGATGTTCCAAGTGTGGAATAGTACACTGATGCCTCTACCAAAGAGAAGGAGAAAATGCTATGCGTTTATGGTTCCTCGTCGGCGGCTTACTCGGGCTGATGTTGCTCTTTATCGCAGGGTGCGGGGGCGGCAGTAGTTCGTCGGGTTCAACTGCACGCGTCAAGTTACTGTTGGGGGATGCCCCCGTGGTACTGCCGGATGGCACCACGGTCGATTCCGTCAACGTTCCCATTACGCGGATTGTCTTACTGGGTCAAGCGGATAATGAGGCCACGGCGGTGGTGTTATATGATGGCGGCAATGCGCCCACCCCACTTGATCTCTTAAGTCTGGCCAATCAGTCGCTAACCGCATTACAGCAGAGTCCGATCGCGACCAGTCTGGGCACGGTTAGCGTCCCGGCGGGTCATTACACACAGATGCGCCTGGTGCTGGGCAGTGGCGCCACGGCCATGGTCAATGGCGCTCCCATCGATCTCAAAGTACCCAGTGGGATGGAGACCGGTCTGAAGGTGAAGGTCAATCTGGACCTGGGCGCGGCGACGCTCCAGGAAGTATTCTTGGACTTCAATCTATCCAAGCTCAACTATCAGCCCGGACCCAACCGGTTCATTCTCCCGCCCAATGCGTTACGCTTGGTGAAGCTGACGCAGACGGCTAATATTACCGGGACCGTCACGGTGACACCGCCTGCCGGTGGCGTCACGGGCGATGTGGCAGTCAAATTGACCCTGTGCGATGCCACAGGCAATCCCGTGCTGGTCAACGGTGTTCCCGATGCCACGATTGATACTCAGGTGCTCATCCCGCAGAATCCCGCGACCCCGGGTGACTACACCGCTGTCTATACCCTCAATGCCATTCCGACCTCCGTGGGAAGTTATCAATTACTACCCACAGTGCAGTATGGCGGCACGACGCTAGTGCAGACGTTGAATCCTGCGGTCAATGTCACGGTGACTGGCGGACAGACGACAACACAAAATATCAGCATCGCCCTCGAATAGTCTCCGCAAATATGTCGGAGCCTTACACGAACGGGGTGGTCCATGCGGACCACCCCGTTTCATCAACAACCTCGACCCAGGTGTTTAGTGTACCTTGGTCGCGCGACGCATTTCCCAGAGTTCTTCCGCGCCTTCGATTTTTTCTTCCATGAGAAAATGCTCGATTTCGCGGACGGCGAGGGCGCCTTCGGCGGCGACGGTGACGATTTGACGCCAAGCGCCGCTGCGCACGTCGCCGGCGGCGAAGAGGCCGGGCAGGCTGGTGCGGAAGCAGCAATCCGCCTTGAGGAACCCCTGGTCGTCGAGGTCCACGTTGCTTTTAAGGAAGCCGGTGTTCGGGTCCATGCCGATGTAGACGAAGACGCCGTCGGTAGGCAGGTCGTACTCGCGGTTCTCGGCGATGTTATGCAGATGTACGCCGGTCACACGCTGGCCGTCGCCCTGCACCTCGCTCACAATGGTGTTCCACAGGAAGGAAATCTTCGGGTTCGTCAGCGCACGTTGCTGCAAGATTTTTTGCGCGCGCAATGCGCTGCGACGATGCACGATGGTGACCGAGCGGGCGAAGCGCGTCAGGTACATGCCTTCTTCCACGGCGGAATCTCCGCCGCCCACCACCACCACGTCTTTATCGCGGTAGAAAAAGCCGTCGCACACCGCGCAGGAGGAGACGCCGCGTCCGAGGTAGGTTTCCTCGCCGGGCACGCCCATGCGCCGCCAGTGCGCGCCGGTGGCGACCAGCGCGGCGCGCGCGAATATTTCGCCGTCTTCCATGATGATGTGTACGTAGCCGTCGTACTGCACGTGTTTCACGGTACCGGTGCGAATCTCTGCGCCGAATTTGCGCGCGTGCTCGTGAAAACGCTCCGCCAGTTCCGCGCCGCTAATTTCCGGGAAGCCGGGGTAGTTCTCCACGGCCATGGTGTTCTGGATCTGACCGCCGGGCAGCGCCTTCTCGATAACAATGGTTTTGAGTTCGGCGCGTGCGGCGTAGATGGCGGCGGTCAAGCCCGCCGGCCCTCCGCCGATGATGGCCAGATCATAGAGCATCTCTGGTGACATACGCTGTGGTATCCTTCCAAAGGCATAGCCGGATGGGACGGGTCACCCCGTCCCGGCCTGCCATTATTTCTCGTGACCGTGGAGGGTCGATTACATGTGCGAGGTCAAGCGGCGGGTAATTTCTTCGCGTGCCACCATGCCGACGATACGATCCACTGGCTCCCCACCTTTGAAGATGATGAGCGTGGGGATCGCCTGCACGCCGAAGCGTACCGCGAGCTGTTGGTTTTCATCCACATTCACTTTCACGATCTTGACCTTACCCTGCAATTCCTCGCCTACCGCATCGAGAATGGGGGACACCGCGCGGCATGGGCCGCACCAGGGCGCCCAAAAATCAACCAAAACCGGCGTACTCGCCTGCATGACTTCGTTATCAAAGTTGGTCACAGTGACCTCAAGTGCATTAGACAACGTCGTTCCTCCTCTGGAAGCGTTTATACAACTATCATTACATATTAATTACCACACGGCACGCCATCATCACCGTGTGCATGTCGTGCCGGTCGTACAGATGCACGGATTTTAGCCGAGCAGAGCTTCCGAGGTACGCTCGGTGGGCATGCAAAAGCAACGGCTCGTCCCGCTCATCCATGGCTTCTTTTGTTTTCAATACGTCGGCGCATAATCCCTGCCGCGTGCGCGGCCTTTCGTGGCGGAAGCGCACGTATTTTCGGGCTCCCAGGGCTTGACAGGTTCTGCGGACCATGGGAAAATGCCCGTACCCTTGCACTAATCCAGTCACACGTTTATGATGGCGATAACTGATACACAATCCGGTCTGACCTGTCATTCCTGCACGCAGTGGTGCTGGCGACGTTCCACGCCGACAGCATCTGTACGCGCATACGTGTGAGGCCACCCGGCGATGCCGGGAAATCATGAGACCCACCACCTGCGTACAGGTGGTGGGTTTTTTTGTTATTTGATCCAGTACCCCCGGCGGATGCCGTGCCGGGGGCGCACGAAACACTGACGGGGTTTCCCCGCCCGGACGTGAAAGCGAGGACGAACATGCCGACTGAAGATTGCTGCCTATCACTCACCCGTGAGGAGTTCCGCCGCCTGGCCGGCGACTATACCTTGATACCGGTCTACCGCGAGATCCTGGGCGATTTGCACACCCCGGTTTCCGCCTTTCACAAGCTCGATGACGGCCGCTTCGCCTACCTGTTGGAAAGCGTGGAAGGCGGCGAGTCCGTCGGCCGCTACAGCTTCCTCGGCGGCGCGCCGTCCATTACCCTCATCGCGCGGGGGCGTGAAGTGAGCATCGACCGCCAGGGCGCCGTGGACACGCGCACGCTGGCCGACGGTGAAGACCCCTTGCACGTGTTGAAGGCGTTGATGGCGGAATACCGCGTGGCGCGAGTGCCGGGGCTGCCGAAATTTTACGGCGGCGCGGTCGGCTACTTCAGTTACGACACCGTGCGCTACTTCGAGGAACTGCCGGATGCGCCGCCCGATGACCTGCACGTGCCCGACTGCTACTTCGTCTTTACCGAAGCCTGCATCATCTTCGATCATGTGCGCCACCGGCTGCTCCTCGTCTGCAACGCAGCCGTGCAGAGCGACGCCGATGCCGCGTACGACCGCGCCGCGCGCAAGATCGATGATCTCGTCGCGCAGTTACAGGCGCCGGAAACGCGCCCGCTGGGCGTACTGCCACAGGGCGCGTCGCCGCTGCTGCCCATTACCTCGAATATGACGCACGATCAGTTCTTACAGATGGTGGACGCCGGCAAGGAGTATATCGCCGCCGGGGACATCATCCAGGTGGTGCTCTCGCAGCGGCTGAGCTGTCCGCTCTCCCCCGCGCTGCAGGCGCAGCCGTTCAATCTGTATCGCGCGCTGCGCTACCTGAACCCCTCGCCGTACATGTACTACCTCTCCTATGGCGACGTAAAGATTATCGGCTCCTCGCCGGAGCGCCTGGTAAGCGAAGAAGCCGGTACCGTCATCACCCGTCCCATCGCCGGCACGCGCAAGCGCGGGGCCAGCGCGCAGGAAGACGCGGAGCTGGCGGCGGATATGCTCGCCGACACCAAGGAGCGTGCCGAGCATATCATGCTGGTGGACCTGGGGCGCAACGATCTGGGCCGCGTTTGCGCCTTCAACAGTGTGGAAGTCGACGAACTGATGCTGGTGGAGAATTATTCGCACGTGATGCACATGGTGAGCAACGTGCGCGGCGCCCTCCGTCCCGAGTTCGATCATTTTGATGTGCTGCGCGCCTGCTTCCCCGCCGGCACGGTGAGCGGCGCGCCGAAAATTCGCGCCATGCAGATCATCGATGAATTGGAGCCCACGCGGCGCGGGCCGTACGCCGGGGCCATCGGCTACTTCAGTTATGAAGGGAACATGGACACCGCCATCACCATCCGCACCATCGTGGTGAAAGACGGTACCGCCTACGTGCAGGCGGGGGCGGGCATTGTCGCCGACTCCGTGCCGGAGAGCGAGTACCAGGAAACCTTGAATAAAGCGCGCGCCATGTTGAAAGCGCTGGAGATGGCCGAGCACGGTTTATGTGGATAATCAAGGCCGCGCAGCGTGGCACGATCCATGCGCTTTTACCCAGTAAAGGAATTTATTGCCCAGCCGTGGAATCTTCATACCGGGAGTCGGCCAGACCGTGCGCTAGTGCCGCAGGGGCGCGCGCGTGATCTGCTCCGCGGGGAGATCGACCCTCCCCCCTTTTCTAAAACAGAAAAAACCTGTATGATACGCGCGACTGCGTAAATGCCCTCAGGAGGTAGTAAACAATATGTCCGAACAGTCATTTATCAAAATCCGCAAAATCGTCGCTGAAGAGCTGAACGTCTCTGAAGAAGATGTGACGATGGAAGCATCCTTCCAGGATGACCTTGGCGCTGACTCCCTCGCGCAGGTCGAGCTGATCATGGCCTTGGAAGAACAGTTCGAACTTGATAGCATCCCCGACGAAGACGCGGAAAAGATCAAGACCGTCAAAGACGCTGTCGACTACATCGACGGCCGCCTTGGCGCCTAGTTCGATCAACGTACTCGCACAACAGACTATGATACGGAAGGAACCACACAACGCATGAGCACATCCCGCGTGGTTGTCACTGGCGTTGGTGCGGTCACCCCGGTTGGCATCGGCGTCGAGACCACCTGGCAGTCAGTGCTGCACGGAGTCTCTGGCGCCGCACCCATTACTGCATTTGATCCAGAAGGCTATAATTCACGCTTTGCCTGTGAGGTAAAGGGGTTTGAGCCGTCCGACTACATGGAACGCCGTGTAGCCAAGCATCTCGACCGCTTCTCGCAATTTGCGTTGGCGGCTGCCAAGATGGCCGTGAGTGATGCCGGGCTGGAAATAACGGAGTCGCTAGCGCCCGACGTGGGCGTCGTCATCGGCTCCGGCATCGGGGGTATGGCCACCTGGGAAGCCCAGCACACCAACCTACTAACAAAGGGCCCGAACCGCGTCAGCCCATACCTGATCCCTATGATGATCAGTGATATGGCTGCCGGTGCGGTGTCCATCGAACTTGGCGCCTGCGGACCGAATATGTCCGTAGTCACCGCCTGCGCTTCGAGCGGCAACGCCATCGGCGAAGCATCCGAGATGATTCGACGTGGCGCCGCGAAAGCAATCGTCACCGGTGGCGCGGAAGCGACCATCACGCCGATCTCCGTGGCAGGCTTTGCCTCCATGAAAGCCCTCTCGTTCCGCAACGACGATCCCGCAACGGCCAGCCGGCCGTTTGACCGCACGCGCGACGGGTTTGTCATGGGCGAGGGCTCGGCCATCCTGGTCCTGGAAGACTATGAGTTCGCCAAAGCGCGCGGCGCGAAGATCTACGGCGAAATCCTCGGCTATGGCGCAACGGGCGATGCCTATCACATCACCTCGCCGGAGCCGTCGGGTCGCGGCGCCGCCGCCGCCATGGTGCGCGCGCTCACCCAGGCCGGATTAACGACGGAACAGATCGGCTATATCAATGCGCACGGTACCTCCACTCCGGCGAATGACCGGTTGGAAACCATCGCGGTGAAGCGGGTCTTCGGCGATGCCGCCTATCGTGTCCCGATCAGTTCGACCAAGTCGCTCACCGGGCACATGCTCGGCGCAGCGGGTGCGGTGGAGTTGATCTTCTGTTTGCTCGCCATGCGCGACAACATCATCCCGGCCACCTGGCATTACAGTGAGCCGGACCCGGATTGCGATCTGGATTACGTGCCGAACGTACCACGCGAGGCGGTCATTACCACGGCCATGTCGAATTCCTTTGGATTCGGCGGCCATAATGCCTCCCTTATCGTCGGAAAAATCTAGTCGCACGCCGCGATGTACAACCATGTCTCCCCCGCGCGCCATCCGGCCCGCGGGGGAGACTTTTTTTCGGGTATTGTTCTTTCGACTACGTCGAAGGAGGAGTGCCATGCGTTGTGGATGCGGTCATGGACCGATGATGCATCACCCACACGGTCCGGGGATGGTGATCGGCCCCATCATGATCATGTATCTGGTGTCCGCGCTCATGCTGACCGTGAAGATGGTCAAGTCGTTGGAAACGCTCGCCACCGCGAAGGCGTTGAGTGAGCTGAAGGACCGCCTGTCTGACGAAGAAAAGGCCGTGCTGGAGGCCCGCCTCCGTGATCACCTTTTCTACCATCGCTGCTGCAGATCGTGAAAAAAATATAGGCACATGGCGGGTCGTGTGCTATACTGAGTCGGTCTGAACAGCGTTCACAATGTTTCTGCGCTGTACGTGTATATGTCCCTACTAGTTCAGATCCAACGATTAAAAGTTCTGGGGCCTGCAACAAAAGTTGAAAAGCGCGTGGCAACACGTTCCGGACGGCTTCTGAAAAGGGCACCCCCCTGTTGGGGTGGGTTCAGAACTATGGGACACACGGCAGAGGCGGGGCATTGTGACTATGCCCGCGGGGCTCCGCGCATTGCGCG
>DASXVL010000548.1:0-7289 GCA_036504255.1 Armatimonadota bacterium
GCTCCCTCTCGCAGGGAGAGGGCTGGGGTGGGGAAGCGACAACAGCACAGGCGTATGTGAAGCATTTCAGCCATAAACAGCATTAGTAAAGGCGGGCACCATGAACTTTATCGAAAAAATCGCACGGCGACAGGCGGATTATTCTGCGCACGCGCCGGTGACCATGGCGTTTTTGGGCGATAGTGTCACGCATGGGGCGTTCGGTATCACCGAAGGGTCTGCAGGGGAATGGTCGTGCCTGTTCGATCCTGAGATGGTCTATCACGCGCAGTTGCGGCGCATGCTTGCGGTGCTCTTTCCCGCGGCGGCGCCGACGGTGGTGAATGCCGGGTGCAGCGGGAATTCCGCGCCCGACGGGCTGGCGCGTCTCGAACGTGACGTGCTGAGCGCCGCACCGGATTTAGTGGTCGTCTGCTTCGGTTTGAACGATGTCGCGTGCGGCGCGGGTCTTTCTGCGTATGAGGCGGCGCTCATCGGCATCTTGACCACGCTGCGCGAGCGCAACATCGCGACCATGCTGCTCACGCCGAATATGCTCAATACCTACGTCAGCGCCCTCACTCTGCCCGCCCTGCGCGATTTCGCGGCGCAGACGGCGGAGCTCCAGCAGTCCGGGGTAATGGACCAGTTCATGGATTGCGCGCGTCAGCTCAGCGCGGATCTGCACGTCCCGCTCTGCGACTGCTATGCGCAATGGACCCGCCTGCATGCCCTCGGCGTCGATACCACCCTGCTGCTCTCCAACTATATCAACCATCCCACAGTAGCCCTGCACGGCCTCTTCGCGCAGTCCTTGTATCAGCGGCTGGTGTTCGGCGCGTAGCGGGTGCTAGCTGACCATAGCTTCCTGGGCGCTACGGCGATAATTGCGTAATCCGCCTGCACACGCCGCAATGCTTCATGCGCATTGGTGAAGCAATAGTCAGGGCTGATGCCGTACCCCGCGATGGCATGGTCAAAATGATCGGGATTGGTATCGATTACTACCGTCGGCGCGGTCTTGCCGTTATCCGACCAAGTCACGCCTCAACCTCACACCAGTTGTCATCATTCGGCACGGGGAGGGCGAAAATCTGACCAATTTGCCGCCCGAAACGCCGTTTGTCTCGGCAGCCGAAATTGGTGTACCATAAGCCTATTCCTGATAGGCGAGGTGACCCGATGCGACAACGAAGTCTCTTTTTGCTGCTGCTTGGCGTGACGCTGTGGGCGTCCGGCATGAGCCTGGCCGTGCCCAACCTGGTGCATGATGGCGACCGCTGGGTGTGCCTGGGCGACAGTATCACCGCCATGAATTGCTACCCGCCCGTGCTCGAACGTGTGTTCAAACACTATCACCCCGAGGCCAACTTCACCGTCATCAACAGCGGGGTGGGGGGCGATGTTGCCAGCGATGATCCGCAAAAGCTGACGAACCGCGTGCTGAAATATAACCCGACGATCGTCAGCATCATGTACGGCATGAACGAGGCGATCAATATCTGGCACCTCGGCCAACCGAAAGCGCCGGTGCAGGAGAACTATCGCAAGTGCCTCACCTATATGGTGCGCACCCTGCGCGCGAAGCATATCACCGTGCTGCTCATGTCGCCCACCCTTACCGACCCGTCTTGCCATTCCTTTTTCGTACTGGAGCAAACTATCCCGTTTTTGAAGGAATGCGCGCAGATCATGCGCGAGGTGGCGCAGGCGGAAGGAGCGCACTACGTGCCGGTGCAGGAAGATTTGGAAGCATTTGCGCTCGCCCAGCCCGCTGGCGTGGCGATGACCGCCGACGGTGTGCACCCCGCCGCGCTCGGTCAGTACCGCATGGCGCGCTCGCTGTGGGAATACTGCGGCTTTGCGGGTCCGATGAATGTGACGAGCAAACGCAAAACGCGCCCGACGCCCGCCTTGCCCGTCACCGCCGCACTGGCCTCACGCTTTGTGCAGACTAACGCCACCGGCGTCGCGCTGACGCTCACCGCCGACAAGCCGCTCACCGTCACGGCCAGCTGGAGCATCGGCGACCTGCACAAGCAGGAAACGCTCAAGCTGGTTGCCGGGGCGAACAGTTGGAACGTGCCCGTGCCGGCCGACCACCTGCCCGCGCGCAATGGACAGAACAGCAGCCTGCTCGTCGATCTGCGCGCCGGTGAGGCGGATACCCTCTACTTCATCGACCTCTGCCGCACGCAGGTGCTGCACCTTGTGGACAACCGCGTCTCGGGCACGGTGGACAGCGACACCGATGGCAAGCGCCTCGCCACGTGGCAGGTACAGCGTCTCGGCGAGAGCCTGTTCTTTAACTGTGAGGTCATCGACGCGGAGATCAATCCTGAGGGTTTCTGGCCCTTCGGGCGTGATGGGCTCAACCTCATGTTCGACTTCCGTCCCACCGCGCGCTTCGCCGATCTCGGCATCGATCGTGAAGTGTATCAGGCCTTCCTCAACGTGCGCGAGCAGCCGAGCTTCGCCGTGGGCCTGCGGGCCTGGACCGGGCAGGGGCTCGACTTCGCCAGCACCGTCGGCGGCGCAAGAACGCCCACCGGCTATACCGTGCAGCTCTTCATTCACGACAACTTCAACCCGCTGACGCCCGTCAAGCTCTCCACGCGCGATTTCGTCGGCCTGCTCGTCGCGGTGGACGACCTCGCCGTGGTGAACAAAGCGCCCAAGATGACGATCACCACCAACCAGCGCAACGACTATCCGGTCAATGTCGCCGCCAATAACCTGATGATCCTCGACCTGAAGAACAAACTCCCCGGCGAGCAGATCATCAACGCGCACCTGTTCGCAGCGCGCTAGCGCCTGGTCATGCATGACCGGTTTACACGGCATGCCGCCCCATCTTCCCCTGTGCGAGGCGTAGGGAGATGGGGCGGCATGCGTTTTTGTGTTATGACGCTCGTACCGCCCAACGCAGCTTCGCCGAGGCGGAGCGCGAATTGGCGTGGCGTTCCGCAGAAGCCGGGCGGAGCACGGTATCTGCGATGTCTGCGTAGAGGCCGCGCGCCAGGCCTTCCACGAAGGCGTGCTTCACGCGGCGGTCTTCGCCGGAGTGAAAGGTGAGGATGGCGGCGCGCCCGCCGGGGTTGAGGCAGTACGGCAGCACGTTGAGCAGCGTGTCGAGCGCGGAAAACTCGCCGTTCACCGCGATGCGCAGCGCCTGGAAGACACGGCGCACCGGGTCGTCGCCTTCCGTGGCGGGCACCGCCGCGCGCACCGCCTCCGCCAGCGCTTTGGTGGTACTGATCTCGCCGCGCCGCGCGCAGAGCGCGCGCGCGATGGGTTCCGCGTACGTCTCGTCGGCGTTATCGCGCAGCAGGCGGGCGAGTTTCTCCTCGCTAATCGTCTCCAGCAACACGGCGGCAGGCGCGCCTTTTGCCGGGTTCATGCGCAGGTCGAGCGGCCCTTCGCGTTTGTAAGTGAAGCCGCGCGCCGGATTGTCCAACTGCATGGAGGACACGCCCAGGTCGGCGAGCAGCACATCCACGCCGCCCAACCCTTCCTCAGCGAGTAACTGTGGCAGCGCGGCGAAGTTGGTCCGCCGCACCTGCAGCGCCTCGGGCGGCACGGCCAACGCGCGCAGCCGCGCCTCTGTCCGTGGCAATTCCAGCGGATCGACGTCGAGCCCGTAGAGCCGTCCGCCCGGCAGTACCGCGCGCAACAGCTCGCGCGCATGCCCACCGTACCCGAGCGTGGCGTCCACCACGATCTCCCGCGGCTGCGGCTGCAGCACCTGCATGATCTCCGCGACCATGATGGGCCGATGGCTCCCCGCCGGTGTATTCCCGCGCGCCAGTACCTTGTCCATATCCGCGGCATACTGCTCCGCGTTCAGCTCTTTATATTTCTCATGAAACGCCCGCGGATGTGTCCCGCGATACCGCGGCCGTCGCTGATGCTCTCCCGAAATCTCGTCCATGGTGCCCCTCTGTCGTCAATACTCCGGCGATTATACCGGATGAGGCGTGATTCCACCAAACCGGGCGTGGCGGGATGTCTATTCCGAAAAGGCAGCGGGGCTTTCTGCCCTGCGGGCAGGCCATCCTTCCAAACGGTGCTGCTGTTGCTGCCGGGTGGAAAGGCGAACACCTCCATCAGGTCCGTAGACACGAGCAAGGTTGTGCTTATTCCTCCCGGACGTAGCGAGAGCACCGTTTGGAAGGATGGCGTGGCGCAGAGCGCCACAACGCCCCGCTTCCTCTGTGCAAAACCTGCGTATAATGTGTTGTCCGCATCCTTGCGGAACAAAATTCCCTTCCAAATTTCCCAAAAAACGTCCCCCTCCAGGGAAGGAATGCCTTGCCCTGTGACGAATATGCTGTGATACATGAATAAAATCATTCATAGAATATGATGTATACTACAAGGAGTACCCCGCCATGACCGGAAAAGAACGCATGTTGACGACGTTAAATTTTGTGGAGCCGGATCGGCCGCCGCATTTCGAGATCATGTTTGAGTTGGAGTATGAGGCGTTCGGGCTGCGTTTTCCCGACAGAACGCTGTGGGGCGGCTGCACGCGTGCGGAGAAAGAACGCATGATCGGGCAGTGTATGGAGATCTACCAGAAGATCGTCACGCGTTACCAGTGGGATGCGCTGGCGGTCTTTTGGCCATGGGGCGATCCGGACGGCGTGCGCGCCGCCAAGGCCACGTTCGGCGACGATCTGCTCATCGGTAGCATTCTGAGCGGCACCGTCTGGTCGATTGATAGTATCAGCGACTGGATGCAGTTTGCCGAGGACATCAGCGACCGGCCGGAAGAACTGCACGCGGAGGCCGAGCGGCGGACGCGCGCGGCCATGGACCGCTGCAGCCAACTGGCGGAGGCCGGGGCGGAGTTCATTCATCTGGCGAACGACGTAGCCTTCAACGCCGGGCCGTTTATCTCCCCGCCGCAGTTCCATGAGTTCGTCACCCCCTACCTCGCACGCCAGGTGCAGCACCTCCGCGCGTTGGGCGTCATCCCCTTCGTACATACCGACGGCGATATCGCGCCCATTCTCGACGAATACCTCTCGCTGGGCGCGGCGTGCTTCCAGTCGGTCGATCCCATGGCAGGCATGGACATCGCCGAGACGAAACGGCGCTGCGCGGGCAAGATGGCGCTCATGGGCAACGTGCAATGCAACTTGATGCAAGATGGCCCACTCGACGCCATCCGCGCCTCGGCGCGCTACTGCCTGGAGCAGGCCGCGCCCGGCGGCGGCTACATCTTCGGCACCTCGAACACCATCTTTCCCGGCATGCCGCTGGCGCACTACGAGTACATGCTCGACGTGTTTCACGAGTACTGCGCCGAGGTGGGAGCCGCGCGATGAGTGCCGTCACCGTCAGTTTGAACTTCATGCCGGCGTTTTATCACAAACACACCGGCGTGACCTACGGCGAAGCGTACTATTTCGATCCGGAGTACCGCGCCCAGGTGGAGTGTATCGAGGCCGCCTTCCTCCATGAGGCGCTCGGGCGCTATGGCGTGGGCAGCGCGCAGCCGCAGCCCTCGCCGACGCTCGTCATCCAACCCATCGACCTCATCAAGCTGACGCAAGGCGCCAAGTTGCACTGCCCGCCCGATGCCACGCTGGAAACCTGGGGGCACCCCTGGGCGGCGCTCACGCTCGACGAGATCGCCCGCCTCGATCCGCAGGACGCCGCCCAACACCCGGTCATCGACCGCTTGCTGCGCCAGTACCGCGACATGACCCGCCGCTACGGCGACGACGCCGACCTGCTCGGGCTGAAAAGCGGGCTCATGAATATCCACGCGCCCTTCACCGCCGCCCACCAGTTGTACGGTGAGGAACTGTTCTTCCTCATGGCGGATGAACCGGAGGCCGCGCAGCGCCTGTTCGGCAAGATATGGGAAATCTACCGCGCCATCTTCGCGCGCCTGACGGCAGAGCTTGGCGTGCCCGCGCCCACACGGCTGCAGCTGGGTGATTGTTCCGCCAGTCTGCTCTCCCCCGCCACCTATCGCACGGTGGTCTTGCCGACCAATCAGACGCTCGCCGCCGGCTTTGCCACCGCGGGCTATCATTCCTGCGGCGCGTCCACCCACCTGCTGCCCGAATTCGCGAAAATCGCGCACGTCGTGGCCATCGAGCTGGGCCCCGGCACCGACCTCGCCGCCGCCGTCGCGCAGTTGCCCCGCGTCGCCATGCGCCCGCTCATCGACCCCCTCGTGATGCGCGACGGCGCGCCGGAGCAGGTCGAGACGCTGATACGCGATACCCTGCACGCCACCGCCCCCGCGCCCGCCACCACGCTCTGCGCCTGGTCCTTCGACCGCGAAACCCCGCTGGGCAACGTGGAAGCGCTGTATCAAACGGTGGCGGCGTGTGGCTGAGCCGGTACACCCGGTTCTGGACGCGTAAACACATACTGTCGGGCTGTTGTTTGCTGCCGGGATAGCCGGGCTATGGCCCTGTTCCAGACTGTGCTGTTGACATTAGCCCTGCCTGCAGTCCATATCATTAAGCCCCTCTCCCAGCATTGGGAGAGGGGCTGGGGTGAGGGCCGCCCCCCAGCCCAGCCTAAAGTCCTTAGCGCTGTCTGGAACAGGGCCCAAGCCCGGCTATCCCCGGTTTGCGGCCAGCGCGCATTGCCGCTCAGTCGCCGTAACGTTGGCGCAGCAGGGGGGCGAGGCGGAGCATGAGCTGCAGGCGTTCGAAGAAGTCGCACCACTCCGCCAGTTCCGTGGCCAGCGCTTCCTCGGACGGCGGGACGATGCCCGTCGCGCACGCCGGGCCGCATTCCGTGGCGACTTTGCGCCGGTACACGCTGAGGTGGCGGTCGCCGAAGCGCGCTAACTCGTAGAAATCTTCCGACAGCGCCACCACCACCGGCACCTTGAGCGCGCCGTTGATGCGCAGCGTCTCATGCAACGCCGGATGCGTGCGGCTGTCCAGATAGCGCATGGCGATGAGCGGGCAGGCACGCTCGATGGCCGCGAGCATGGGTACCTGCCGCGTGCAATCCCCACACCAGAGTCCACTTAACACCAGCACCGGCATGCGCCGCGTGAAGGAACGCAGCAACGCTTCCTGCGCGGGGGTCAGCGCGACTAGCGCCGCGACCTGCTGCACATTCGCCACCTGATTCGCCTCACCCGACGCCAGATAATCCGCGTAGGGGAGTCCGCGCTCATAAAACTGTCGAAAAAAATCACTCTGCGTATCATAATACGGAGATGTCATGTGGTGTCCTTTCGTGTACTGCCGCGTTCAGAAACTGTTTTTCAAAATATCCGCCCCCGTCTCGCGGGTCTTTTTCGTGGCTGGCGGCGTGGGCGTTCCTGG